>JALYTU010000685.1 GCA_030854125.1 Actinomycetota bacterium
ACTGCTGGTGTGGCGCTCACGTTCGGGGAGGCGCTGCCAGTCGAGCCGGTCGTCATCGGCATGCCGCTGACCGACATGCCGCTGGCCGACATAGACGGGTGGCCCGCTTGGGTGGTGGAGTTGCTGCTGCAGGCGGCCAGCAGGGCCAGGCCCGCGGTCGCTGCGGCGACGGTGATCAGGTGTCGTTTCATCGGTGATTGTCCTTACAGAGGGTGTGCGAATGGGACGTGGGTCATCGGGACCGAGTACGCGTGCGCGCGTACTACGGGGAGGTCCGATTCACGTCCGGCTGATGCACAACCTGGTCAGGGAGATCTCGGGCGGGGCGCGCGAGTCACAGCGAGCCAGCTGATCCCGCTCGGGTGTGGGGTGATCGGGCGGCGCCGCGATGGCGCTGAGCACGGCGACTGGCTCGGGGTGGTGCTGAGCGCGGAGGACGGCCACACAGTTCGTATGGTCCATCCCGCACCCCGCCGCAACCTCGGTAGTCCGCACGAGCGAGGTTGGCAGCACGGCGGCCGGCTCCGCGCCATGCCTGGGCTCGTCGAGTGACACCTGCGCCATATCCTGTGACGCCATGCTCTGGCTCGACAATGGACCCGCGTGGCTCATCCCACTCACGCCCGTGGTGGGCAGGCCGTGCATCGCGAACAGGCCACCGATGACCGCGACCGCCATGACGGCGCGCGCGATCCAGGCACGGTAGGCGCGCTGCCGGGCTCGGTCGGGGGCGGTCACACCACCAACTATATCCGCACAACCGTACGGACTTGCAACCAGCGGCGGTCCGGTGTAAACCTGAGACCCGGTTACCCGTAGATCCGTACGAGTGTCGGAACGGAGGGGTGATGAGTTTCTTCGGTGGGGTCTGGCACGGGCTGGACGAGGCGTTCTTCATGTTCTGGGAGACCCTGTGGGCGTTGGTCCTGGGCTTCGGCCTGTCGGGGGCGGTGCAGGCGTTCGTGTCTCGGGGCGAGATGCGCAAGGCTCTGGGTGATCACCGGCCGACGACGATCGGGAAGGCGTCGTTTTTCGGGGTGATCAGCTCCTCCTGTTCCTATGCCTCCTCAGCGCTGGCGAAGACGTTGTTCGCGCGGGGTGCTGATTTCACCGCGTCGATGGTGTTCATGATCGCCTCGACGAACCTGGTGGTGGAGTTGGGGATCGTGTTGTGGCTGCTGATCGGCTGGCAGTTCGCGCTGGCCGAGTTCGGCGGCGGCGCGATCATGATCGTCCTACTGACGCTGGTGATTCCCCGTGTCATCCCGGAGAGTTGGATCACCGAGGCCCGTGACCGGCTCAACGCCGACTCCGCGCAGGCCTCGGCGGGCGGGGTTGGTCCGCATGCTCACCACGCGATGGCCGGAATGGACATGGAGCTTGAGGATTTAGGGCCGGACGAGCGTCAATCACTGCGGCAGCGGATCCGCAGCCGGGCCGGCTGGGGCGACGCGTCCGGCTACACGTGCCGGCTTGGGTGTACTGGTCGGAGGCGAGGTGGTCGACCGCTAGCCAGGGGGCGAGCGCGTACATGACCAGGCCGGAGCAGTCGAACCCGTAGACGTGGTCGTCGTTGCGGGAGGCGTAGTCCACGGCTTTGCCGTAGGTGGGGCCGGCGGTGTTGCCGCCGTCGAAGGTGTAGGGCCAGCCCAGCCACGCCACGGTGCGGGCGGCGATCGCCTGCCCGATCGTCGGGGTCCATGGGGATGTCGAGGCGCCGCCGGCGAGCGGCGTGGTGTTGTTGCTGCCGACCGGGGTCCCGTAGGAAGCCGCGGCGGCCAGCACGGCGGAGACGTAGGAGTCGGAGTGGTTGTAGGCGTGGATCGCGGCGTGCAGGTCCGCGCCGTTCTTAGCGCCGTTGGCGCACAGCAGGCGGGCGGCGGCGTAGATGGCGTCGGCCGGGTCATACGGCGACGGCGGGTTGGCGCCTCCATCGGGGATGGGTTGGTCGTATTCGGCGAAGGTGGCCGGCTCGAATTGCATCGGCCCCTGCGCCCCGGCGGGGTTGGCGCCGGAGTGGACGCCGGGGAGGGTGGATTGGCCGTGGTCTGTCTCGACCTTGCCGATGCCGGCCAGGATCGTCCAGTCCAGCCCGGGGCAGGTGGCGGCGGCCTGCTCGTAGAGGGCGAGGTAGTCCGGCGGGATGTCGTGCACCGCGGTGGTGCTGGGGGTGCTGGCGCCTCCGCCGAGACCGATCAGGGACGCCGCGACGCCGCCGGTCGCGGCAGCGATCAGCACCATTGCCAGCACGAGTGCGGCGGCGGCGATGCCGGCGGCGCGGGTCACGCCACCGTCCGAGGGCGACGACTCGGGCTTGGGTTATCCGGGCCGGGTGGCATCGCTGCGGGTGCCGGCCACGCTAAGGTCCTCGTCGCCGAGCTGGTCGCGCCGGTGCGGCGCGTCGATCCCGTCCGGCTGGGCCGGAGGACCCGAGGCGCCGGACCCGGCGATC
>JALYTU010000686.1 GCA_030854125.1 Actinomycetota bacterium
TATCTAGCCGGGCCGGCGGCGGCGCGGCGATCGCCAACTCGCTCGGAGGCGGCGGCGCGGGCGGTGGCCACGCGAGCCCGCAGATCGTCAGCGCGATCCGGCAGGCGTTCGTGTCGGCGCTCGGCACCGGGCTGACCGTCGGCGGGATCGTCACCCTGATCGGCGCCGTGGCCGCGTTCACCCTGGTCCAGCGGGCGGGCAGCCGCAACGCCGATATCCGCGCCGAGGCCGCCGGGGAACCCGAGACGGCGACCCGGGAAGCCGAGGCCGAGCTCACACTCGTGTGAGTGACCTGGCGCCTACAGCGTCCGTCTGAGCTGCCTCGCGTCCGTCCCGGTACGATCGTGGACCTCGCCCGTGACGGGCGCGAATCCCTGCGTCAGGAAGGTGCAAACTCAGTGGCCGTCGATCTCAGCCAAGTCGCCAACGTCGAGACCGAACCCGGTGAGCTGCCGCCCACCATGGCGGCGTGGGTGATCCGAGAGGAGCGCCAGGGCGAGCCGTCTGACGCCTTCCAGCTCGAGGAGATCGAGGTTCCCGAGCCGGGCGCGTTCGAGGTCATCGTCCGGGTGATGGCCGCCGGGGTCAACTTCAACAACGTGTGGGCCGCACTCGGCGAGCCGGTCGGCGTGTGGCGCTACGGGGACCATCCCCGGTGGGGCCATCACATCGGAGGCTCCGACGCCTCCGGCGTGGTCTGGAAGGTCGGCGAGGGGGTGACCCGCTGGAAGCCCGGCGACGAGGTCGTCGTGCACTGCAACCAGGCATCCTACGAGGATCCCGAGGTCCATGGGCTTGATCCGCTCGCCGCCCCCAGCCAGCAGATCTGGGGCTATGAGACGACCTGGGGCTCGTTCGCCCAGTTTTGCAAGGTCCAGGCCCAGCAGCTGCTCCCCAAGCCGGCCCACCTGGCCTGGGAGGAGGCGGCCTCCTACGGCCTGACCTACTTCACCGCCTACCGGATGCTGATCGACCGCTGCCGCCTGCAGGCCGGCCACAAGGTGCTGATCTGGGGCGCGGCCGGCGGCCTGGGCGTGTTCGCGACCCAGCTGTGCGCGCTGACCGGCGCGGACGCGGTCGGCGTCGTCTCCAGCGACGAGAAGGGCCGCCTGATCGAGCAGCTCGGCGCCGTCGGGCACATCAACCGCTCGGAGTTCGCGGGGATGATGCGCCGCGGCGGCGAGTCCGCGGAGGAGGAGGCCGCGCGCTTCAAGGAGACGCGACGCTTTGACAAGGCCGTGCAGAAAATCCTCGGCGGCAAGCCCGAGATCGTCTTCGAGCACGTCGGCATGGCCACCTTCCCGACCTCGGTGTTCTGTGTCAAGCCGTTCGGCAAGGTCGTGATCTGCGGCGCGACCTCGGGCTATCAGCTCGACTTCGACGTTCGCTACCTGTGGATGCGCCAGAAGGAGATCCTCGGCTCGCACTTCGCCAACGCGTGGGAGGCCAATCGGGCCAACGCGCTGATCGAGGAGTCCAAAATCCGGCCCGTGCTGTGGAAGACGATGCCGTTCGAGGGGGTCGCGCAGGCCCACCAGCTGCTGCGCGACAACCAGCACCTGGGCAAGATCGCGATCCTGGTCGGGGCGTCCGCCGAAGGCCAGGGCACAACCGCCGACGGACCCGGCGCCATCCGCGCCGAGGTAGGAGCGTAATTAGCTATGTCTGATCTCATTTCGGTGTCCTGGTACGCGACCGTGCTGCGGCAGGACTACTTGGCGGCCGAGGTGGCGCGGATCGCGCCGCTGGCCATGCGCTACGGGGCCACGGAGTACCGGGTTCACGTCGACAATGACGATCGTTACAAGATCACCCAGATGAGCTGGTTCGAGGAGCACTCGGACTGGTACCGCTACTGGGAGGGGCCCGAGATGATCGAGTTCCGCGCCCGGAACATGGGCAAGTACCAGATCCCGATCGTCTACTCCTGGTCTGACGAGATCGCGGCCGGTGCGCTCGGACCCCAGGTCGGGATCCCCGAGCCCGAGCCAACCGCGCCCGAGCCCGAGCCTCAGACCGCCGCCTGACGAACGCGCGCCGGACGGGGCGCCGGGCGGGGCGCCGGACGGGAGCGGTCAGACCCGCTGAGCCCGCAGCGCGAGCTCGAGCCAGAAGCGTTGATCGGGGTCATCGAGCGCGTCCCCGAACAGTTCGCGCAGCCTCCCGACCCGATAGCGGGCGGTCTGCGGGTGGATGTCCAGCCGCTTGGCGACCTGGCCGAGTCGGCCCTGCTCGGCCAGCCAGACTCGCAGGGTCTCGGTCAACCGGTCGCGTGAGCCCACCGTCAGGGCGGCCAGCGGTCTCAGGCGGTCGGCCGCCAGCTCGGCGGCCAGACGGCGGTCTGAGCGCAGCAGCAGCTCCCCGGCGCGCTCACGCGCTCGCACGAAACCAGGGCGCTCCCCCAGGCGCTCGCGCTCGAGCTCCAGGGCGGCGCGTGCCCGGGCCAGGCT
>JALYTU010000083.1 GCA_030854125.1 Actinomycetota bacterium
GTCGCGCACCGGGATGAGCACGGTGACCGTCAGCGGCGGAGCCGGCGGCGGCACCGGGTGGGCCAGGCCGGTGTCGGTGAGCCGGCGGCCGAGCGTGCGTCCGCTTGCCGAGTGGACGGGGCCGCCCAGGATCTCGCCCAGCGCGTCCTGGCCGGTCGCCGAGAGCCGGAGCACCCGGGCCGGCGCGCCGCCGAACAGGGTCCGGTGGTCGATGCGCTTGGTGTCTCGGTCGAGCTCGACGCGAAAGCCCGCCGGCAGCGGCGTGGTCACAGTGAGAACCCACCGTCGACCGGGGTGATGGTGCCGGTCATCGCGCTGCTGCCCGGGCCGGCCAGGAAGGCCAGCACCGCGGCAACCTCGGACGGGTCGAGCAGCCGCCGCATCGGCTGCTGGGCGGCGAAGGTGTGCGCGTCCGGCAACGCGTAGAGCCGGGCGCTCTCGTCCAGGATCTTCGTCGCGGTGGAACCGGGACTGACCGCGTTGGCGGTGATACCTGACTCGGCGAGTTCGACGGCCAGCGCCCGGATCAGGCCGGTGACGCCGGCCTTCGACGCGCAGTAGGCAGCCAGCATCGGCAGCCCGCGGCTGGCGGCGGTTGACGCGACGGCAAGGAACCGGCCCGAGCGCGGCTCCGGGCGACGCAGCAGCGCCGGCACCGCGGCCCGGGCGAGGTTCAGGACGCCGCCGAGGTTGACGTCCAGGACTGCCTGTTCCTGCTCGACCGGCAGCTGCCAGGTCGGGACGCCGCCGGCGATGACCCCGGCGGCGGCGATCGCGGCGTCCAGGCCGCCCCAGCGTTGCTCGGCGTCGGCAACCGCGGACGACAAAGCAGATTGGTCGCGGACGTCGGCGAGAAAACCATGCACCCGCTCGGCACCGGCGCGTTCGTTGGCGTCCCGGACGAGCGCATGCAGCTCGGCCCGGTTCGCGAGCGGGTACGGCAGCGCCGGGTCGTCGGCGGCAGCATCGACCGCCAGCACCGACCAACCGTCATCGACCAGCGCCAGCACGGTCGCCGCCCCGATACCGCGCGCGGCGCCGGTCACCAGCGCGACCCCAGTCATCCAGTCACCAACGCGACGGGGGTCATCCGGCCACCACCCTGGTCATCCGGCCACGACCGAGCACCAGGCCTGGACGTCCTGGACGAGCGCCGCGACGAGCCGGTCGAGCAGCGTTTCGCCTTCGCAGGCGCTGGCCCCGGTCGGGTCGCCGAGGACCCCGTTCGGGGTGACCGCCCGGAGCCCGCCAGCCCGCAACAGCGGCATCAGCTCGGCCAGTGGGCGGGTGTCACCGGGCCGGGCACGATCCAGCCGCACGACCTGCGGACGCAGGGTGAGCAGCAGCGAGGTCTCGGCCCGGCCGGCGTGCGGGTCGCCCTCCCAGCGGGGCAGGTAGAGGTGCACGTCGCGCGACTCGGCCCGCAGCTGGCGCACCGCGCGGCTGACCGCCTCAATGTTGCCACCGTGCGCGGAGACGAACACGACGCGCTCGAACGTCTCGAACGCCGAGCGGCCGAGTTCGAGAACCACCAGTTCGAGCGCGGCCGCGCCGATCGAGAGTGTCCCGGCGAAACCTGCATGTTCGCCACTGGAGCCGTACCCGAGCGGTGGTGCGACCAGCACGTCCGGCCGGGCCGCGGCGAGTCGTTCGCAGAGCACGACCGCGATGTCGGTGTCGGTGGTGAACGGCAGGTGCGGGCCGTGCTGTTCGGTCGAGCCGAGCGGCACCGCGAGTATCGCGCCGGCCGACGCGAGCCGATGGACCTCCGGCCAGGTCAGCTCGGCAAGGTATTGCGACATGTCAGAGGGTGAGCCCGGCCAGTGGGCTCTCGTCGCACGCCCGCTCGGGTGGCCGTCGCGCGGTGAGCGTCAACGCGGTGCGGGTGGTGCGATGCGAGTGGTCCAGCGACGGCTTCGGCGCGGACGAGGCGTCGATCAGGGTCAGCGCACGTTCGCCATGGCCCTTCACGCACTCCGGATCCGGGCCGTCCAGCGGCAGGCCGGTGAAGAACTTCGCGGCCATGCAGCCGCCCCGGCAGGCGTCGAACGCCGAGCAGGACGTGCACGCCCCACCGCTCTGCGGGGTGCGCAGGTCGGCGAACAGCTCGGACTCCCGCCAGACCTTGACGAAGCCGCCGGGTGCCCGGACGTTGCCGGCCAGGAAGTTCTCATGGATCGCGAACGGGCAGGCGTAGACATCGCCCACCGGATCGATCAGGCAGACCACCCGGCCGGCCCCGCACAGGTTCAGCCCGGGCAGCGCGTCGCCGTAGCCGGCGAGGTGGAAGAACGAGTCACCGGTCAGCACGTTCGAACCGTTCGCGACGAGCCAGTCGTAGAGCTCGCGCTGCTGTTCCGCGGTCACGTGCAGGTCGTTCCAGACGTCCGCTCCGCGCCCGGACGGCCGCAGCCGGGTGATCCGCAGCTGTGCGTCGAACCGGTCCGCGATCGCCTTGAAGTCATCGAGCTGGCCGACGTTGTGCCGGGTCATCACGACCGAGATCTTGAAACCCCGGAAGCCGGCGTCGGCGAGGTTCTGCATGGCGCGCAGCGCGGTCGCATAGGACCCGGCACCGCGCACCGCGTCGTTGACCTCCGCCGTCGCACCGTCGAGTGAGATCTGCACGTCCACGTAATCGCTGCCGGCCAGGCGTTGCGCCACCGAGGCGTCGATCTTCACCCCGTTGGTGGAGAACTTCACCCCGACGTGGTGCTCGGTCGCGTAGTCGACAAGCTCCCAGAAGTCGGGACGGACGGTCGGCTCCCCGCCGCCGATGTTGACGTAGAACACCTGCATCCGTTCGAGTTCGTCGATCACAGCCTTGCACTCGGCCGTCGACAGCTCGCGCGGATCACGCCGGCCGGAGGAGGACAGGCAGTGCACGCAGGACAGGTTGCAGGCGTAGGTCAGCTCCCAGGTCAGGCAGATCGGCGAGTCGAGCCCGAACTGGAACTGCTCGACCAGCGGCAGCGCGGCAATCGTCATCGAGCACTCCTAGGGCGGATCATCTGCGAACCGGCGAGGGTGGCCAGCGCCGCGCGGTAACTGGCGAGGTCGGCGGCAGGCACCCCGGCCGCGACACAGGCATCCCGCGCGCTCGGCGCACCGTCGAGGGAGGTGACGACGGCCAACAGCAGCGGGCTCTTCAGAAACGACAGCTGCCGAGTACCGAAGTGGTAGAGCAGCGCCCCGAAGCGTTCCGGTCGAATCGACACCTGCGGATGCAGCTGCCAGGCGCCGTCCAGCTCGAACGGCCGCGTTGCTGTGTCAGTAGACACCGCACATGCCATCGATCGAGATCTCCTCGACCAGGACGTCCTCGGCGATCACGTCCGGAGCGTCTGTCGGGTTGTCGGTCGGCTTCGCGGCCAGTGCCGTCGGGTCCTCGGTCATCGGGTGCTCCTCGAGTCGAGCGCGACTATCTCTGTCGCGAGTAGTTCTGCCGCGATTGTTTCTGTCACGCGGTGCCAGATAGTGCAGAATAACGGCACCCAGTGCCACAATCAAGACCTCTGAGAAGGGCGGCAGCGGTGCAATCACTCGAGGCAAGCACCGTTCCCCGGCGCGGCCGACCCGCCAGCACCAGCGCCCGCGCTATCGAGCTGATCGCCCTGCGGCTGTTCACCGACCGCGGCTTCGAGGACACCACCGTCGAACAGATCGCCGCCGAGGCGGACGTCAGCCGGCGCACGTTCTTCCGCTACTTCGACTCCAAGGCGGCCGTGCTCTGGCACCAGTTCGACGAAGAGGTCCAGGCGCTTCGACTCGCCTTCGCGCAGGTCTCCGGCGAGCTTTCGATGATGTACGCGATCAGGGACGTGGTGATCGGGGTGAACCGGTACCGCGCCGAGGACGTCCCGGAGCTGCGGGCTCGGATCAACCTGCTCGGATCGGTCCCCGCGCTGCAGGCCAGCGCCGCACCGCACTACGACGCGTGGGAACGAGCCGTCAGCGACTACGCCGCGAAGCGCCTCGGCCAACCCGCCGATTCCCTTATTCCGATGGCAATTGGGCGTACCACCCTGGCCGCCTGCCGTGCCGCCTTCGACCAGTGGGTCGCCAACGCCGATGCCGATCTCACCGTCTATCTCGACGCCGCCCTCACCGCACTTGCGGACGGCTTCCAAGCTCCACACAGCACATCGTGAACGGCCGGATCCCCCAGCCAGCGTTGTAATGTTGGTCACTCACTGCAAAAGGAGCCCGAGGATGAAGACGAAAGCCGCGGTTGTCTACGAAGCAGGCCAGCGCATCGAGATCGAGGAGCTGGATCTGGACGGGCCCAAGGACGGTGAGGTGCTGATCCGGTACACCCACGCGGGCCTGTGCCACTCCGACGTACACATTGCGCACGGCGACCTGCCGGCCCGGCTGCCGATGGTGCTCGGTCACGAGGGCGCCGGCCTGATCGAGGAAGTCGGCCCGGGGGTCACTCGGGTGAAGGCCGGCGACAACGTGGTCTGCTCGTTCATCCCCAACTGCGGCGTCTGCCGGTACTGCGCGACCGGCCGTCAGTCGATCTGCGACATGGGCGCCACCATTCTCGAGGGCTACCTGCCCGGGCCGCGTTTTCCGTTGACCGGGCCGCGCGGCGAGTACGGCGCCATGTGCATGCTCGGCACCTTCAGCCAGTACGGCACCATCCACCAGAACTCGGTGGTCAAGGTCGATGACGACCTGCCACTGGACAAGGCGGTCCTGGTCGGCTGCGGCGTGCCCACCGGCTGGGGCGCCGCCGTCAACACCGCCAACGTCAAGGCCGGCGACACGGTCGCCATCTACGGCATTGGTGGCATCGGCATCAACGCCGTGCAGGGCGCCCGCTACGCCGGGGCGAAGAACGTCGTCGCTATCGACCCACTGGAGAACAAGCGCGAGAAGGCGATGGAACTCGGCGCCACGCACGCCTTCGCCACCGCCGAAGAGGCCCAGGCCGCGATCGTCGACCTGACCCGCGGCCAGGGCGCGGACTCGGCCATCCTGACCGTCGGGCTGATGACCGCCGAGGTCGTGCAGAGCGGTTTCGACGCGATCGGAAAGGGCGGGACGATCGTCGTCACCGGCCTGAACAAGTTCGAGGAGCAGACGATCCAGCTGTCGGGCAGCGTCCTCACGCTGTTCCGCAAGACGATCAAGGGCAGCCTGTTCGGTGACTGCAACCCGACCACCGACATCCCGAAGATCCTCAGTCTCTACCAGGCCGGTGACCTCAAGCTGGACGAGATCATCACCCGCACGTACACCCTGGAACAGGTCAACGAGGGGTATGACGATCTGCTCGCCGGCAAGAACATCCGCGGCGTCATGATCCACGAGCACCCCTGACCGAATCGAGGATCCGTTGCCAGGGCCGAGGAGATCCACGGATCTCCTCGGTTCCATTCGCGGCTAGGACGGCGTGACTATGAAGCCCGAACGTGAGCATCGCGACCAGCCCAGCTGGCTGAGCGATGCCTCGATCGTCGGACGCGACCGGGAGGTCGAGCTGCTCGTCGCCGGGCTGGAGTGCGGCGCGCACATCCTGCTGGAAGGACCGCCCGGCACCGGAAAGACCACCCTGCTGCGCTCGGTCGCCGACAGCGAAGCCGTGCCGTTCGTCTTCGTCGAGGGTAATGCCGAGCTCACCCCGGGCCGGCTGATCGGGCACTTCGACCCGTCGCAGGTGCTCACCGACGGCTACACGGCCGACACCTTCGTCGACGGCCCACTGATCCAGGCGATGCGCAGCGGGGCGCTGCTGTACGTCGAGGAGATCAACCGGGTGCCGGAGGAGACCCTCAACGTCCTGATCACGGTGATGAGCGAGGGCGAGCTCTCCGTACCGCGGCTCGGCCAGGTCAAGGCCGAACTCGATTTCCGACTGGTCGCGGCGATGAACCCGTTCGACTCGGTCGGCACCGCCCGGATCTCGGCCGCGATCTATGACCGCGTTTGCCTTATCACGATGGGGTATCAGAGCGCCGAGCACGAGGTGACGGTGGTGCGGTTGCGGGCGCCGGACGTCCCGGACGGCTGGCGGGCGGCGGTGGTCGATCTCGTCCGGCGGACACGTTCGCACCCCGATGTCCGGGTCGGCTCGTCGGTCCGGGGAGCTATCGACCTGACCCGCTTGGCGGTCGCGCTGACCCGGCGCCGGAACACCGAGGTCACCGACTGGCACTGCGGCCTGGACGCCGCGCTGGTCGCGTTGTCGGCCCGGGTGCGATTGCACGAGTCCCGTACCCGGCTGGTCCAGGACGTCATCCGCGAGCTCTACGAGAACGTGTTCGGCGCCGAGCCCGAGAACAGCCGGGCCACCGAAGGCGGCGATTCGCCGGGGGGAGCCTGAGCCCGCCGAGCGCGGGCATCGAACCTCCCGATCGCCGCCGCGGCCAGCAACAACGCACCCGTGGTCGTGCTGAGCTGGCCCGACATCCGCGGTTCGCCGAGATCTCCCCCGAGGTCGGCCAGCTGGACGAGGACGCCTTCAACGCGGCCCTGTCCGATGATGCCGACGCCGCGCTGATCCTGCTTGCGGAGCTGGCGATTGCCACCGACGAGCGACTGCGCGCGGCGGCCCGTCGACTCGCGTCCAAGATCGTGCTCGACGTCAGCCGCCGAGGGATACCGGCCACCCGCGGCATCGGCAGGCTGCGCTCGACCCCCGCCGACACCGGCGGTGACCTCGACGTGGATGCCTCGCTGGACGCCATCGTGGCCAGTCGGGCCGCCAGTCGGCCACCGGAGCTCGACGAACTCGTCAGCCGGCAGTGGGCGCGGCCGGCGCTCGCCTTGTGCTTGGTGGTGGATCGATCCGGGTCGATGGGTGGCGAGCGGTTGGCGGCGGCGGCGCTGGCGGCGAGCGCCTGCGCCTGGCGCGCTCCCGGCGAGCACGCGGTGATCACCTTCGCGAAGGACGTCGACGTTCTGCGTCCGATGGGTTCGACCCGACCGTCCGCCGAGATCGTGGACTCGATCCTCGGTCTGCGCGGGCACGGCACGACCTCGCTGGCCGCCGCGTTGGAAGCGGCTTCCGCCGAGCTGGAGCGGACCCAGGCGGCCAGGCGGGTGGTGATCCTGCTGTCCGACTGCCGTACGAGCGAGGACACCGACCCGGCCGCGGTCGCCCGGCGGCTTCCGGAGCTGCTCGTCCTGGCGCCGGCGGCCGACACCGCCGAGGCGGCGGCGTTCGCGATTCGGTCCGGTGCCCGCTGGGCCGCGTTGAGCGGTGCCGCGGACGCACCGGCCGCGCTGGCCGCCCTGCTTGGCTAACCCGCTGGCTTACTCAGCGGCGACCAGGCCGGCCTCGATCAGGTCGAGATCGCGTTCGGCGTAGCGCCGATGCTCGCACTCCTCGTTGAGAATGACCCACAGGCAGCGGAGCACGCTCAGGTGTCTGCCGCCCTCCCAGAGGGGGCCTTCGCATTCCTCGGCCAGCCGGTCCGGGGTTACCTCGGCCAGGAACTCGCGCACCTTGGCGACCCGGTCCGCGCGCAGGTCGAGCACCTCGGCATAGCTTGGCGTCGCGTCCAGGTCGACGAGGTCCTCGGGCCGGTCGACGAACTCACCGACGCCGGTGAACGGCATTCCCCAGGGGTGGAACGGCCGCTGCTCCCCCAGGATCGCGCCGAGCCAGCCATCGGTGGCAAAGATCAGGTGCCGCAGGGTGTAGGCGAAAGACCATTCCTCCTCGACCGAAACGTCGACGGTTCCGGCCGGCAGCGCGGCCACCCGGTCATAGGTCGCCGCCCAGCTCTGCTCCAGCGCGGCCCAGGCCGCCCGAAGTCCGGCCGGGTCGGGCGCACGCAGCAGGGCCCGCACGGGTTCCCGACGCCTCAGCTCCGCCTCGATCAGCGGGGCCACCTCGACGCCGTTGATCAGCAGACCGTCGATCTCCTCGCCGTCGATGGTGGCGCCGGAGAGGCTGACGTCGCGCATGACGGCCCCGGACAGGTCGACCATCCGGAACCGTGCGTCGTTGAGCCGCGCCCTGCGGAACAGCGCTCCGGTCAGATCGACGTGCACGAACTCGCGGCCGGGCAGCTCGTCGGTGTTCTCGGGCATACGTTCTCCTCTGTCGAGCCGTGGCCAGAAAGGCTTGGGCACCGAGGATAAAGCGTGATGCGGACGTTCTGCTTCCGGGATGACTCTGTCAGTGTGCAGGCGATGGTCGTGCTCGGCGCACGGGTTCAACC
>JALYTU010000687.1 GCA_030854125.1 Actinomycetota bacterium
GGCCTGCAGACCGACCTGCGCCTCCCAGCCGAGCAGGTCGCGGGCCTTCTGAACCGACGGCCAGCGGCGGGTTACGTCGACGGCGAAGCTCGGCAGGTGCGCGAGCCTGAGCTTGGCGGGATCCTCACCGCAGGCGGCCCAGATCCGGGCGGCGATCTCGGCAACGGTCAGCTCCTCGCCGGCCGAGATGTTGAAGTCCTCGTTCTCGCCCGCCGGCGAGGCCATCGCGGTGACGACCCCGTCGGCGATGTCGTCGACGTGGGTGAGCGTCCGGGTCTGCTCACCGCTGCCGAAGATTTCCAGCGGCCGCTGGCCGCTGAGAACCTTGGCGATCAGGTCCGGGACCGCGTGGGCGATCCCGGGCTCGTCACGATCGGGTTGCTCGCCCGGCCCGTAGGCGTTGAAGGGCCGGCAGATCGTGTAACGCAAGCCGTGCTGGTCGTGGGCGGCCCGCGTGTACACCTCGCCGGCCAGCTTGGAGAAGCCGTAGGCCGATTGGGGGGTGGGGCAGCTGTCGAGGTGGCCCTCGGTGGTCGGGAACTCGGTCGCCCGCTCGAACACCATCGAGGAGGAGACGTAGACCAGGCGGGTGACGTCCTGCTCGATCCCCGCGTGCACGATCGCACCGGTCAGCGCGTTGTTGACCTCGGTGAGAGTGAAGGGCAATTTGTGGAAGTTGGCGATCCCGCCGACGATCGCCGCGAGATGGATCACGTGCGAGCAGTCCTGCATCGCCGCGCGAGCGACGTCGAGCTGACGCAGGTCCCCCTCGTGCAGCTCACAGCCTTCGCGCATCCACGCCGGCGCCTGGCGATGGTCAGCCACGCGCACCTCCCAGTCGGGATCGCGCAGCAGGCGCCTGACGACCGCGGCGCCGATCGTGCCGGCGCCGCCCGTCACGAGCACGCGGGCCATCAGTGAGCCGCGTCCGGGGCGTGCTCGGCCGAGGCGGCCGGGCGCAGGAGCGCGGAGGCCTCAGCGGCGTAGAGGAAGACCTGACCGGTCCCGAGGCTGTTCCAGGGATCGACGAGCAGGCAATCTTCCGCGGCCAGGGCCAGGATCTCGCGCAGCGCCTCGGGTGACTCGTAGGCGGAGTGGTTGGTGGCCACGATGACCACGTCGGCGTCGCGCACCGCCTCATCGATCGGCTGGGTCGGCGTCGCGGCGTGGGGATCTGAGACGGCGACGTCGGCGAGTTCGCGTTCGAGCAGGCGGATCAGCTTGGGGGACAGCGAATCGCGCTCGTCGTCGGTGTCGCGCTTGAACGTCAATCCGAGCACGGCGACCTTGCGCGAGCCCAGGCTCCCCATCCGGCGCTTGACACCCTCCACGAGGAACAGCGGCACGCCCTCGTTGACTCGCGACACGGCGAGCAGCATGCCGGGGGCGTGGGAGCGCTCCTCCGAGAAGGCGAAGTCCTTGCGCAGGCAGGTTCCGGCGGTCATGCCCGGCATCGCGATGCCGCCCCGGGGATAGTCGTGGTTGATCAGCTCGATCACGTCGAATACGTTGGCGCCGTACATCTCACAGTCCATCATCAGCAGGTTGGGCAGCGCGAAGGTCGCGTAGCGCAGGATGTTGGTCCAGATCTTGGCCAGCTCGGCCTGGACCGGGGTGGTCCGGACGATCGGGGCGCCGAACACACTGAACAGGCTCGCTGCACGCTCGGTCGACGTCTCGCAGACCCCGCCGATGATGCAGGGCAGGGAGGAGATCTCCTCCAGGAAGCGTCCGGCGGCGATCCGCTCGGGGGCGTGGGCGACGAACACATCCTCGCCGACCCGCAGGGTGCGGCGCTTGGCGATGTAGCCGGCCACGTACTCGGTGGTTCCCGGTGCGATCGTCGAGCGCAGGACGAGCGAATGGCCGGGGCGCAGGAGCGGGAGCAGATCGTCGACCGCGGCGCGCAACTGGCGCAGGTCGCTCTCGACGTGGGAGAAGGATGGCGTCCCGATCGTCAGGACGATGTCCTGGGCCTGGGCGGCGTCGGCGGCACGGTCAGTGAGCTCGAGCCGGCCGCTGTGGAGCACGCGGTCCAGCAGCTCCTGGGTGCCCGCCTCGTTGAAGGGCATCCGCCCGGCCCGTAGCGACTCGAGGATGCTCTGATCGTGGTCGACGCCGAGCACGCGCAAGCCGCGATCGGCGAAGCACAGGGCGAGCGGTAGCCCGACCCGGCCGAGGCCGATGACTGAGATGTGGCGCCCATCGCTCATGCTCGGACTCAAAACGTTGGCAGGGCCGGAAGCTTGCTGGGTCACGCGGGGCGGAGGCCTGTCAGGTTGCGGCGGGCGCGTCGCCACTGAGGCTCGGCAGCCGCGTCAGCCCCGGCTCGGCGCCGTGCCCGCGCACCTCACCGGCAAAGGCGATCTGGTCCAGGCGGGCGATCTCGCGCTCACCCTCGCGCCGGGCCGGATGCTCGGGCGCCAGTCCCTTGATCAGCGCCCGG
>JALYTU010000688.1 GCA_030854125.1 Actinomycetota bacterium
GAGTGGTCGTCGACGTCAAAGCGCCGCGAGCCGAAGAAGTGGCAGATCGAGTTCACCGACCAGGTCACGTGGTGCACGAGGAAGATCCGCACCAGCCCGCCCCAAACCAGGCCGCGCAGCGCGCCGTCGGCGGTGAAGCCGTGCAGGGCGAAACCGGCCAGCGTGGGCACCAGCAGCGAGAGGGCAGCGAGCAGCGGGAAGCTGCGACCGATCGCGCGCATCACCGGATCCTCGTAGAGCTCTGACGCGTAGCGTTTCCAGTCGGCCTGACCCTGGGTTTCGAGCAGCCAGCCGGTGTGCGCGTGCCATAGCCCCGCCAGGCCGCTCCCGTGCCCGACATGCGGGCTGTGAGGGTCCCCCTCGCGGTCGGTGTGGGCGTGGTGGGTGCGGTGATCGGCGACCCAATCCAGCACCGAGCCCTGAACCGAGAGCGAGCCGAGCACTGCGAACACGCGCTCCAGCCAGGCATGGGTCTGAAAGGCGCGGTGGGTCAGCAGCCGGTGAAAGCCGACCGTGATCCCGACCGCCGTCAGCAGGTAGGTGGCGGCGAGCAGAGCCAGGTCGGTGCCATCCACCGCCCGGTTCCAGAGCAGCACGATCGCGGCCAGCACGCCGGCGAAGGGGACGACGACACCGAGCAGGTTGGCCGTGCGTTCGGTTCGAGACACTTACCGAGGATCTCAGAGCTTTGGCCGAGTTTCTTGCGGACATCCACGCGTGGCGGACCTCAATTTTTATCACTCGGTTTCAGTTTTGCTCAATCCACCACTGGATCCAGAAGGGCTCCGACATTGCATCTGACGGTCTTGTGCGGCCGTCTCGCGGATGCAGGCGACGGCCACGTCGGCGGTCACCCACGACCGCGCCTGACCGGCGGCTCTGGTCACAAACCGGACGCCACCGGCTATGTAGTGGTGATGGCCCAGTCCGGAGGCGTGCACCGCGCGGAGGATGCCGAGCTGCTGGCGGCGATCGCGGCCCGGCGCGAGGCGGCGTTCGGCGTCTTTTACCGGCGGCACCTGCCTCGGGTGCTGGCCTACCTGATGCGGGAGACCGCCGATCGCGAGGCGAGCGCCGACCTCGCCGCCGAGACGTTCGCCGCCGTGATGCTCGCCAGCCGCAGCTACCGACGCCAGGGCGACAGCGCCGCCCCCTGGGTGATCGGGATCGCTCGCAACCTGCTCGGCTCCAGCCGGCGCCGCGGACGGGTGGAGGATCGCGCCCGACGCCGCCTGGGGTACGAGCCGGTGCTGCTCGAGGACCCGGACCTCGAGCGAGTGGCGACGCTCGCCGATGCGGGCTCGAGCGGCCTGGAGACGATGCTCGCCGCGCTGCCCGCCGCCGAGCGCGATGCGCTCGTCGCCCACGTCGTCGACGAGCGTGGCTACGCGGAGATCGCGGCCGCTCTGTCCTGTTCACCGATGGTGATCCGCAAGCGCGTCAGCCGGGGGCTCGCGCGCCTGCGCGCCGGGCTCGGGGAGCGCCGATGACCGACTACTTCGATCGTGTCGAGACCCAGCTGAGCGCACTGACGGCGTCCGGCGTCCACGACCGCGGCGCCCGGCGCCGCCGGCTCCTGCCCTCCCGACGGCTGACCGCCGTGGTCCCGGTGCTCGTCTCGGCGCTGGTCGTGCTCGTGGTCGGGGCGGCACTGCTCAGCACCCAGGGCGCCCGCGATCGCTTCGGTGGCGCCCACCCGCCCGCTACACCCAGACGCCCGGTGCGAATCGGGCGCCGAGACCCCGGTCTGATCGTCCCTCGGCGTTATGGGGCGGCCTGTCAACAGGCTGCCGATGTCTGCAACCCCGGCGCGTCGGTGCCGGCTGCCCTGGATCGGGGCATGGCCCTGACGCTGCCGCGCGGTAGCCGGGGGTGTCCGGCCACGCACGGCAGCCGGATCTCCACGATGCTGGTCGGAGGCATCGCGCTCGGCGGGGCCAGAGACACGGTGCGCCCGGTGATCGACAACGGCGGTCGTCCGCGTCGCGGCGTCATCGCGCTCGGGACCACCGCGGTCCCGGGCTGGCGGGCGATCAAGATCGTGTGGGTCGCCGCGCGGCGCTACGCCGGCCCGTTCGTGATCCGGACCGAGCCACTGCGCCGCTCGGGACCGGCCCGGATCGGGTCGGCTGGTGGGCTGCCACCGCGTGCCCCGTTGCTGATCCCGCCGGGGCCCACGCCGAACACCGGGCTCGATGGATACCGGACGCTCCCGTCCGCGCTGTGGGTGCGACGGCCCGGCTGCTACGAGGTCCAGGTCGACGGCCTGAACTTCACTGACGACTACGTGATCAGCGCGATCGCTGCCCGACCCTGACCCCGGGAAGACTGCCCGGACCGGACCACGGTTCAGGACCCCGCGGCGCGGGGGTTGAGCGCCTGCCACCCGGCCACGCGCGGGAACGCGCCGGGCATGGCTGCAGCCGAGCGCGCTCGGCCTGTGGC
>JALYTU010000689.1 GCA_030854125.1 Actinomycetota bacterium
GGACCGGCTCGATCGGTGCGGTCGGCGGCACGGTGTCGAGGTGCGCGCACAGCAGGATGCTCCGCGTCGAGGCCCCGGGAATCCTGGCCAGTAGGTTTCCGCTGTCCGAGCCGACCTCGGGTCCGGACCCATCCTCCTCGACCTCGATCCCCATCCCGCGCAGCTCGGCGCTGACCCAATCGGCGCACGTGCGCTCCACCCCCGAGGGGCTCTCGATCAGGCACAGCGCGGCGAACGTCTCGTGCAGCCGCGTGCGCTCAGCGGCACTGGCTCGCCTCACGAGGCGCCGGCACGCGACACGGTCACATCATCGCCGGCGCCACTTGCCTCCGGCGCGGCCTGCGCCAGCGCCGCGCCGACGAACTCCCGGAACAGTGGTGCCGGACGCTCCGGGCGCGACTTGAACTCGGGGTGGTACTGCGAGGCCACGTAGAAGGGATGGTCCTCGGAAGGCAGCTCGATCGCCTCGACCAGCCGCTCGTCGGGTGAGGTGCCCGAGCAGACCAGCCCGGCAGCCTCCAGGCGCTTGCGCAGGTGGTTGTTGACCTCGTAGCGATGGCGGTGGCGCTCATAGACGACCGGCTCGTCGTAGAGCCGGCGAATCCGGGTCCCGTCATGGAGCTTGACCGGGTCCGCGCCGAGCCGCATCGTGCCGCCCATGTCGGCGATCTCCTTCTGCTCGGGCAGCAGATCGATGACCGGAAAGGGGGTCTCCAGATCCATCTCAGTCGAGTTGGCGCCCTCCATCCCGGCCACGTTGCGCGCGAACTCGCTGACCGCGACGTGCATGCCCAGGCAGATGCCCAGGTAGGGGATCTGGTGCTCGCGGGCGATCCGCGCCGCATTGATCTTGCCCTCCCAGCCCCGACCCCCGAAACCGCCCGGAATGAGGATCCCGTCGGCGGTCTCGAGCTTTCGGTCGATCTCCGGCTCGCCGACGGTCTCTGAGTCGATCCAGTCGACCTTCACGCGGCAGCCGTGCTGGACCCCGGCATGGCGCAGGGACTCGGTCACCGACAGGTAGGCGTCCTCGAGCTGGACGTACTTGCCGACCAGCGCGATCCGCACGTCGCCCTGCACCTCACGGGCACGACGGGTGATCTGTTCCCATCCGCCCAGGTCGGGCGTGCCGGCGTCCAAGCCGAAGTGCTCGGAGAGAATGAACCGATCCACACCCTGGTCATTGAACCCGAGTGGGACCTTGTAGATGTCGTCGACGTCGTAGCCGGAGACCACCGCCTCGATCGGGAGGCTCGCGAACAGAGCGATCTTCTTGCGAATGTCGGTCGAGAGCTCGGCCTCGGAACGGCAGATGACCATGTCCGGGGCGATCCCGATGCGGCGCAGCTCGTTGACCGAGTGCTGGGTGGGCTTGGTCTTCAGCTCGCCGGCGTGCCCGATGTACGGCACGAGGGTCAGGTGGATGAACATGCAGCGGCGCCGGCCGACGTCGACGGGGAACTGGCGGATCGCCTCCAGGAACGGCAGCGACTCGATGTCCCCGACGGTGCCGCCGATCTCGGTGATCACGAAATCCACATCACTGGAGTCGGCCATCAGCTTGATGCGCTGCTTGATCTCGTCGGTGATGTGGGGCACGACCTGGACGGTGGCTCCGAGATAGTCCCCACGGCGCTCACGGCGGATCACCGTGTTGTAGATCCCGCCGGCGGTGACATTGGAGGCCCGGCTGGTGTTGGCGTCGGTGAAGCGCTCGTAGTGGCCGAGGTCGAGGTCGGTCTCGGCACCGTCCTCGGTGACGAACACCTCGCCATGCTGGTACGGGGACATCGTCCCGGGATCGACGTTGATGTACGGATCGAACTTCTGCAGCTGGACCGATAGGCCCCGGGCGACCAGCAGGCGGCCGATCGATGCGGCCGCGATGCCCTTGCCCAGCGAGGACACAACCCCGCCGGTGATGAAGATGAAGCGCGTTTCCCCGTGAGTCATCAGACGGGAGACCACTCTACCGCGGGTGCCGACGGAAACCCGGGCCCCAACCCGGGGCTTCCCCGCATTATGCGGCCCTCAGCAGCTCGCGGGCGTGCTCGGAGGCCGCGCTGTCCTGCTCAGCGGCGCCGAGCATCCGAACCAGCTCACCGACGACCTGGTCGCCGTCCAGCGTGGTCACCGTGGTCGTGGCCGGATCGCGTCTGGTGTCCTTGGCGATCGTGAAATGACGCTGGGCGAGCGCAGCCACCTGCGGCAGGTGGGTGATGCACAGAACCTGACGCCCGGCCGCCAGCGCGCGCAGATGCTCGCCGACCGCGCGAGCGGTGTGGCCGCCGATCCCGGCGTCGATCTCGTCGAACACGAGCAGTGCGCCGGCTTCAGCCTCGGTCGCCGGCTCGCCGTGGGCGACGCTCAGCAGGGCGAGCATCACCCGCGAGAGCTCGCCGCCGGAGGCGACCTCGCGCAGCGGCCCGAGCGGGCCTCCGGGG
>JALYTU010000690.1 GCA_030854125.1 Actinomycetota bacterium
GGTACGGGGATGCATCCGGTCGGGTCGGTCGGCTTCGGTCAGGTCAGCGGCTGGGTGTCGATGCGCGCCGGCAGCTTCAAGTGGGCCCTGACCAGCGGCGGCAAGTTGCTCGTGCACGGCACGGCGACGCTGGGTGACGGCGCCTACGACATCGTCGTGCTCGATAAGAGATCCGGGGTCAGCCTCGGCGTCTACCGCGTCCAGGCCGGTCGCCCCGGCTCGAGCCTGGTGCGGGTCATCCACGCCGCGCCCGAGCTGGGCAGCCCAGAGCTGACGCTCGACTCCAAGGTCGCGGACAAGAGCCTGAGCTTCACGTCGGCGACGCCGTATCTGTCGGTCACACCGGGCGCCCATGTTGCTCGGGGCGATCAAGCCGGGAACGAGCACCGCGCTCGTGCCCGGGGGCGAGAGTGACGCTCAAGTCGGGGGTCGCGTACTCGGCGATCGTGGTCGGCAGCCGCGGCCAGATGGTCCGTGTGGTCACCGTCGTGGACCGCGGCGCGCCGTTGACACGGTCGGTGCCGCGGCGGCCAGCTACCGCTGCTGTGAGCAGCCACGCCTCCGCGAGCAGCAGCTCGGTGATGGTCAAGCCGGGCGATTCGCTGTGGAGCATCGCTCGCAGCCTGGTTCCGGCCGGGGCAAACGACGCCGAGATCGAGCACAGACTGGTCGAACTCTGGACCCGCAACGCACGCCGGATCGGGACCAACGATCCGAACCTCATCTTCTCCGGCCAGCGCTTGCTGACCTGAGCAACGCGGTCGGGGCGAGCCAGGCGACCGGTTCAGCGGTCAAGCTCCGCGTACAGGTTGCGCACCCGATCGAAGATCCGGCCGGCCGCGTCGAGCTGCTGCTCCCGCGTTGGCTCAGGCACCCGGGCGAGAACCAGCGGCTCACCGTAGCTGACGGTGACCCGGGGAAACCGCAGCCGGCGCCACTGACGGACCCCCATCGACCCGTGAATCGCTACGGGCACCACCGGCGCCCCAGACTGCAGCGCCAGGCGCCCGATGCCGGGCCGGGGCTCCCCGAGGCCGCCGCTGCGCGACCGGCCGCCCTCGGCGTAGATCCCGACGCAACCGCCTCGGGTCAGGACGGAACCGGCGGTGACGAACGCCTCATCGTCATGATGGCCGCGCCGGACCGGGAAGTGACCCGAGACCCGGAACAGGTAGCTGAGCAGCGGGTTTCTCCCGAAGAACTGTGACTTGGACATGAAGCGGATCCGCCGGCGCAGGAACACGCCACAGAAGAAGTGATCCATGTTGGAGAAATGGTTGGGGGCGACGATCAACGCGCCGGCGGACGGGACGTTGGCGCGTCCGCGGGCCCGCGTCCGGTAGAGCAGCAGCGCGACCGGGGTCAGCAGGATCCGCACCGCGGTATATGTCCACCCGGGTTCGTGGCTGCGAGCCCACGCGTGGAAGGGCGCCAGCGCCTCGGCGGGTCGGGGGTCGGTGTACACCTGGGCCCGCAGCTCGCTCATCGCCACGCAAGCCTGGCACACGACGGGACGCGGCGAGTCGCTACTTGACTGTCAGCGTGCCCTGCATGCCGCCCATGCGATGGCCGGGAACGCTGCAGAAGTACGTGTAGGTGCCGGGTGTGAGTTTGACCGTCAGCGTCCGGCTGCCGCCGGTGAACGTCGGGGTGGCGCCGACGACCGAGCTGCCTGCTCCCTTTACGAGGGTGAGGTTGTGGGCCTCCGGCGCGTGGTTGGTGAAGCTGATGTGCACAGTCCCGGCGGCTGCGGTCAGTGACGTTGCGTTGAACTTCAGCTGCCCGCCGGGGTCGGCCTGCAGCGCGGGTGCCGAGCTAGATCCCGACGCGGGCGCACCGGATGAGCTCGCGGCCGCCGACGATGATGATGAGCTGGTCGTCGCTGGCGATGAGGTCGCTGGCGCGGGGGCCGTGGAGGAGGAGGACGACGAGGAGCCGCAGGCGGTCACGCCGAGCGCGATGATGACCAGGACGACGATGGCGGCGATGCGGGGCACGGGGCGGGCCTCCTTGACGTGGGATCAATGAGCGGAGCGGGGGCTCCTCACCGGTTATAGACGCCGCGCGGCGTGTGTCCTTCCCATCACAGCCGGGCGGGGGATAATTGCGCGGTGGCCTACGACGAGCATCTCGCACAGCGCATCCGCGAGCTGGTGGCGATCGAGCCGGGCCTGACCGAACGCAAGATGTTCGGCGGGCTGGCCTTCTTGATCAACGGGAACATGTCGGTCAGCGCCAGCGGCCAGGGCGGCCTGCTGCTACGGATCGATCCCACTGAGACCGAGGAGCTTGCGGGCAAGCCGTACGCCGGCCGGTTTGTCATGCGCGGCCGCGCGATGGACGGCTGGCTGCGGATCGACGGCGCGGGTGTCGCAACCCGGGCGCAGCTGGCCCGCTGGGTCGCTCGGGGCGTGGGCTACGCCCGGGCGCTTCCGCCCAAGTG
>JALYTU010000691.1 GCA_030854125.1 Actinomycetota bacterium
CCTTCAAGGAGCGTGCACTTCATCCCCGGCGCCGGATCGGACATCGCACCTACCGGGCTCTCAGGGACGTTTCCTTTGCCGTCGCGCCGGGCGAGTTCTTCGGCATTGCCGGGCGAAACGGGAGCGGCAAGAGCACGATGCTGAAGTGCCTGGCCGGCATCTATCAGGCCGAGGGTGACATCTGGGTCCGCGGGCGCCTCTCGACCTTCATCGAGCTCGGGGTCGGGTTCAACCCCGATCTCGCCGCCCGCGACAACGTGATCATGAACGGCGTGATGCTCGGCCTCACGCCACGCGAGGCGCGCAAGCGCGTCGACAGCGTGATCGAGTTTGCTGAGCTGGAGGAGTTCAAGGATCTCAAGCTCAAGAACTACTCGTCGGGGATGCACGTCCGGCTCGCCTTCTCCGTCGCGATCCAGGTGGACGCCGACATCCTGATGATCGACGAGGTGCTCGCGGTCGGCGACGCCGCCTTCCAGCAGAAGTGCTTCGACGTGTTCAACGACCTGCGGGATCGGGGCCGCACGATCATCTTCGTCACCCACGACATGGGAGCGCTGCAGCGCTTCTGCCACCGCGCGCTTCTGCTCGAGCGGGGTGACCCCGTCTACCTCGGGGAGCCGCACGAGGTCGCCGATCGCTATCTGGAGCTCAACTTCGGTCGCCAGGCGCAGCCGGCGGCGCAAGGCGACGGGCACACCGGTGACGGGACCGCGCGCATCCAGGAGGTGTGGGTGGAGGGGCCGTCCGGTGACCGGCTCAGCTCGGTTCCCCAGCACGAGGCGATGACGCTGTGTGCCCGGGTCCGCTTCGCCGCCGGGGTTGACGATCCCGCGGCGGGGGTGCACGTGTACAACGACGAGCACCGGGCGATCCTCGTCGCCGACACGGCGACCGAGAACGAACGCAGCGGCCATTTCGCCGCCGGCGAGGAGGTCGTGTTCTCGTTCACCTTCGACAATGTCCTCGCCCCCGGCCGCTATGTCCCGGTGTTCCAGCTCGCCCACCGGGGCTCGGGGCTGGATGTGATCGATCGCCTCGAGGAGGGCTTCTCGTTCGTCGTCACCGGCCCCGAAGCGCTCGGGGGCCTGATTGACCTACCCGTGCGCGCCGGGGTGCTGCGCTCGGACACGGTGAGTGGGGAGTGGAGTCGGGCGTGAGCCTGGACGCCGACGTCGTCCCCTACGGGGCGCTGGGACGCCCGATCAGCGGCCCGCGCGCAGTCGCCGGCGGCTGGCAGCGGTTCTGGCATCTCACCTTCAACATCGCCTTCATGCAATGGAAGCTGCGCTTCTTCGGGTCCGCGCTGGGTTACCTGTGGCAGCTGGTGCGCCCACTGCTGCTGTTCCTCGTGCTCTACCTGTTCTTCACCCAGGTGGCGCGCATCGGCCAGGGCAAGGGATCGAGCTACGACGACTACGGAGCCCAGCTGCTGTCGGCGATCGTGCTCTTCACCTTCTTCAGCGAGGCGACGTCCGGCGCGGTCCGCAGCGTGATCGAGAACGAGACGCTGGTGCGCAAGATCCAGTTCCCCCGGATGGTGATCCCGCTCTCGGTGGTGCTGCTCGCCCTCTTTAACCTCGGCCTCAACCTCATCGTGGTGCTGATCTTCGCCCTCGCGGCCGGCGTCACGCCGATGCTCACCTGGTTGGAGCTGCCGGTCATCCTCGCCTTCTTCGTGCTCCTGTGCACCGGTATCGCGATGCTGCTCTCGGCGCTGTTCGTCTACATGCGCGACATCGAGCCGATCTGGGAGGTCAGCTCTCAGATCCTCTTCTACGCCTCGCCGATCATCATCCCGGTGGTTGCCGTCCAGCAGCGCGTCAGCCCGACGCTGCTGCACGCCTACATGCTCAATCCGCTGGCCGACATCATCCAGCAGTTCCGCCATGCCTTCATCACCCCCGCCACCCCGAGCGTGAGTGCGCTGCTTGGCTCCGACGTCGCGGTGCTCATCCCGGTCGGCATCATCCTGGCCATCTTCGCCCTCGGTCTGTGGGTCTTCAACCGGGTTGCTCCGCGGGTGGCGGAGGATCTGTAGGACGACCCCGGCCGGCGGCTGCCGGCTGCCCGCTGCCGCTAGCTTCGGATCGGCGGCGACTGATCGCGGCGGCGCAGACCGAGGATCGAGAGCAAAAAGGACGAGAAGAAGATCTGGATCCCGACGATGATCAGCGTCGCGGCCAGGACAGCGATGTTCTCGTCGGCCAGGCGCCCGAAGCCGTGGTCGATCCAGTCGACGACGATCACCGCACCGACGATCACCCCGGCCACGGCGAGGCTGCCGCCGAGCATCAGGCCGTGCTCGAGCTTGTAGCGCGTGCGCATGCGATCGAACCACCGGTCGCGCTCGCCCATGAAGTACGTCGCGTAGGCGTGTGCGCACACCCCGAGCGCCACCACCTGGGTGCCCACGATGGCCAGCAGCGCCCCGGCGATCAG
>JALYTU010000692.1 GCA_030854125.1 Actinomycetota bacterium
AACCCCGCCACCCCCAACCCGGCCACACCGTCGACAACGACGAGCTCGACGACGGCGGCGCCAACGGTCGCACCGCAGCCAGTTAATTGGCTGGGCATGGAGATCATCACGATCCCCGGCGGCGCGGCAATCGTTGACACCGTCACCGCCGGCGGCGCCGGTGACCGGGCCGGCCTGACGCCGGCCGACACCATCGTCGGAATCGACAACCACACGGTCACCGGGTCCGCCAGCATCGCTCGCGTGGTCCGTGGCAAGCACAAGGGCGACAAGGTCACGGTGACGGTGGTGAGGGGCGGCACCAGCCTGGACGTGCAGACGACGTTCACGGGGCCGCCCACCGTATATCCATGACGTTCGCGTCGCCGCTGGTGCTGGTCGCCCTCGCCGTCATTCCGGCGCTCGGCGCCTGGTACCTGGGCGAGCAGCGCCGCCGCGTCCGGGCCGCTGCCGCCTTTGCCGCGCCCGTGCTGACGCCGTCGGTGACACCGAACCGCCCCGGTTTCCGCCGGCATGCGCCGATGGTCATCCTCGCCGTCGCGCTGGCCGCGTTGATCGTCGGGGCCGCCCGGCCGCAGCGGACTGCCGCCGTGCCGGTCAAGAGCGCGGCGTTCATGCTCGCCAGCGACGTCAGCAACTCGATGACGGCCACCGACGTTCCGCCGTCACGCCTGCAGGCGGCCAAGCGCGCCGCCTTGAAGTTCGTCGCCGGGCTGCCCTCCGAAGCGCTCGTCGGCCAGATGTCGTTCGCCCGCCGGCCGGTGGTGCTGCAGTCACCGACGACCGATCACGCGCTCACCAGGTCGGCGATCCGCCAACTCGTCCCCGGTGGCGGCGGAACCGCGATCGGCGACACGATCACGACAGCGGTCCGCGCCCTGAGCGGTCTGCGGACAGCCCAGAACGCGCGGCTCCCGAGCGCGATCGTGCTGCTGTCTGACGGCGCCTCGAACGTTGGCCCCGGTCCGGTGCTCGCCGCCCAGCAGGCCCGGGCCGCCCACATCCCGATCTACACGATCGCACTCGGCACCAGGCGGGGCGCGATCACGCACCAGAGCCACGGCCACACGATCACCAGTGCGGTCCCCGTCAGCACCACCGAGCTGGGCGCGATCGCGACCGCCTCGGGTGGACGGGCGTACACGGCCGCGGACGCGGCGAGCGCGAATGCGGTCTACCGCCAACTCGCCACCCGGCTCGGGCACAAGCACGTCAAGCGTGACCTGAACACCCTCTTCGCCGGCGGGGCGCTTGTCCTGCTGGTCAGCGCTGCCGGCCTGTCGCTGGGCTGGTTCGGGCGCCTCATCTGACCGACAGCATGGAGAACGACATGACCAACCCCGAAGACACCATTCGCCGTCAGGGCGAGGCCCGCGAGGCGCTGCAGCGCGTGCTCAATGAGATCAAGCGCGTCATCGTCGGCCAGGACGCGATGCTCGAGCGCGTGCTCGTCAGCCTGCTCGCGGGCGGCCACGTCCTGCTCGAGGGGGTGCCCGGCCTGGCCAAGACGCTGACCGTCAAGACGCTGGCCCGATCGCTGGCCGGCTCCTACGGGCGGATCCAGTTCACCCCGGACCTCGTACCCGCTGACCTGATCGGCACGCGCGTCTGGCGCCCGGACTCCGGCCGCTTTGACACCGAGCTCGGGCCGGTCTTTCACAACTTCCTGCTCGCGGACGAGATCAACCGTGCGCCGGCCAAGGTGCAGTCCGCGCTGCTGGAGGTCATGCAGGAGCATCAGGTCACGATTGGCGGCGCCACCTATCCGGTGCCCGAGCCGTTCATCGTGCTCGCCACCCAGAACCCGATCGAGTCCGAGGGCACCTATCCGCTGCCCGAGGCCCAGGTCGACCGCTTCCTGATGAAGATCCTCGTCGACTATCCGTCGGTCGGAGAGGAGGCCGCCGTCGTGGGACGCAGCCTGGCCGCGCCCGCCGAGATCTCCGACACCCTGTCCCTGGAGGACCTGCGCCGCCATTCGCACACCGCGCGTGGCGTGCTGGTCGACCGCGACACGATCGCCTACGCGGTTGCGCTGGCCGACGCGACCCGTCACCCGGCCGAGCACGGGCTCCAGGAGCTCGCCGGGCTGATCGAGTTCGGGGCCAGCCCCCGGGGTCCGATCGGTCTCGTCCATGCGGCGCGGGCGCTCGCGCTGCTGCGCGGCCGGGGCCACGTCGAGGGGACCGACATCCGCGATCTCGCGGCCGACCTGCTGCGCCACCGCGTCGTGCTCTCCTATGACGCGCTCAGTGAGGGCGTGACCGTCGACCAGCTGCTTGTGCGGATCGTCGCCGCGGTGCCGCAGCCGGGCACTGGCCGGCTGATGCGCACCGATTCCGGACCGGTGCGCGCCGAGGGCCTGCTCGGCGCATGACCGACGCCTGCGCATGACCGACCCGGTGCTCGCGCCGCCGGCCGCCCGGCAGGGGCCCGGCC
>JALYTU010000693.1 GCA_030854125.1 Actinomycetota bacterium
TCCCACAGCCCAGGACGGACGCGGGAGCCCGCGGTCAGGAGAGTAGCTGGGCGACTCGAGCTAGTTCCACCTCCGGGAGCGTCTGCTCGATAAGCGGGAAGAGCTCTCTCTCCTCGCGGCGTACGTGCTCGTCCAGCTGCGCTCCGAGGGCACGGAGCACCGGGGGGCCCGAGCTGTCACTTGCGACCTCATGAGCGAGTCGACGGATACGGATGTGATCGATCAGCACGCGCGCGATAACCGGCTGCCCGGGGTCGCCGAACCCGGCGTAGCTTGGCAGCAGGATCTCCTCTTCTTCGCGGAAGTGGCGCTGTCCGTCAGCCCGCCAGTAGTCAAGAAAGGCCTCGCGCGCTTCCGCGGCCGTGCTCTCGTTTGCGCGCTTGAGACGCTGGGCCACCACCAGTGCGTGGTGATGGTCACGCGAGAGCGCGGCAAGAGCGTCATGGCGCTTCAAGGTTGGCCTCATCGGGGGTATCGCCGCCCTCGCTGACATCCCCGGTCGATGGGTGGGCACGATGCGGGACAGGTGACGCCCGGCGCCGCCGCGCGGCGGTGACGAGGTGCTCCAGTGCCGGTTCGACCTGCTCCCAGGTGCGGGTCTTGAGCCCGCAGTCGGGGTTGACCCACAGGCGGCGGCGGGGAATGTGGTGCTCGGCTGCCTCCAGCAGCGCCTCGAGCTCCTCGACAGGGGGCACGCGCGGGGAGTGGACGTCATAGACGCCGGGGCCGAGCGCTTCGGGGTGGCCGTGCAGGCTGTCGAGCCCTGCCATGCCGGACCGCGAGGCTTCCAGGGAGATCACGTCGGCATCCATGCGCGCGAGGTCTCCGGCGATCTCGCCGATCTCGGAGTAGCAGATGTGGGCGTGCAGCTGGGTCGCATCGCTCAGGTGCGGGGTCACCAGCTGAAAGCACTCGAGCGCCCAGCGCAGGTAGGCAGCGCGTTCGGCTCGCCGCAGGGGCAGGCCCTCGCGCAGCGCCGCCTCGTCGATCTGGATGATCCTCGCGCCGGCGCGCTCGACGTCTGCGGCCTCCTCGCCGAGCGCCAGTGCGAGCTGGCGGCAGACGGTCTCGCGCGGCAGGTCGTCGCGCACGAAGGACCACTGCAGCATCGTCACCGGCCCGGTGAGGATCGCCTTGACCGGCCGGTCAGTGAGGTCCTGGGCGAACCGCCACCAGCGCACGCTGATCGGCACCGGACGGGAGATGTCAGCGAACAGGATCGGGGGCTTGACCGCGCGCGAGCCGTAGGACTGCACCCAACCCTGTTCGGTGATCGCGAACCCGTCGAGTTGCTCGGCGAAATACTGCACCATGTCGTTGCGCTCAGGCTCGCCGTGCACGAGCACGTCGAGGCCGAGGCGCTCCTGGCGCGCGATCACCGTGCGGATCTCGTCCTGCAGGAAGCGCTCGTATTCGGCTTGGCCGATCGTGCCGTCGGTCAGGCGGCGACGTGCGGCGCGGATCTCGGCCGTCTGGGGGAAGGATCCGATCGTGGTGGTCGGCAGCTCGGGCAGCGGCAAGCGTCGTGCCTGCGCCGCGGCACGCTCGGCGTACGGTGAGCGCCGGCGCACAGCGACGTCGCCCGCAGGAGTCGGGCTTGGTGGACCTTGCGGACCGCCAGCCGCATCGCCGGCGCGCCGCTCGGCGTGGAGCCGGTGGTTCGTGTCAAGCACTTCGCGCCAGCGGGTGGGGGCGCCGGTCAACGCCTCCTTGAGCGTCTGCAGCTCACCGAACTTCTCCTCCCCGAATGCGAGCCAGGAGCGAAGCCGAGGGTCGAGGCGCTGCTCAGACGCCACCGTATAAGGAACGTGCAGCAGAGAGCAGGAGGGCGCGAGCCTGACGCGGTCTGCTCCCAGGCGGACGATCGCGGGCTCGACGAGCCGCACGATCGCCTCTAGGTCGCTGGCCCAAACGTTGCGACCGTCGATCACCCCGAGCGACAGGCGCGCGCCGGGCGGTGTCGCGCGCAGGGCGCGCTCGAGCTGCTCGGGTGCACGGACCAGATCGAGATGAAACTCGCGGGCAGGCAGCGCCAGCACGCGCTCAAGCGCGTGCCCCAGCCCGCCGAAGTAGCTGGCCAACGTGAGCTCGATCGGATGCGCCGCGGCGGCAAGCCACGTCCACGCGCGCTCGAGTGCTCTCAGCTCGCTCTCATCTAGGTCGCCGACGACGCAGGGCTCATCGATCTGGACGGCATCCGCGCCCGCGGCGGCGAGGCTGGCCAGCAGCTGCTCGTAGGCGACCAGCAGCCGATCGAGCAGCTTGAGCGGCCGTGCGCTCCCCCCTTCGCCCCGGGCCAACAAGAGGAAGGAGACGGGCCCCAGCAGCACCGGCCGGGTGCGCACCCCCCAATCCAGCGCCTCGCGAAACTCGCCTACCAGCTTCTCGGGGCAGGCTGCGAACTGCGTCTGAGCGGAGAGCTCCGGCACCAAGTAGTGG
>JALYTU010000084.1 GCA_030854125.1 Actinomycetota bacterium
GCTCTCGACCCTGAGCGCGCCGACCCTGATCGTCTGGGGCGAGGAGGACCCCTGGCTGCCGGCGCGGTTCGCAGCGGCCTACGCGTCGGCGCTGCCCGCCGCCGAGCTCGCGATGATCCCTGGGGCCGGCCACTGGCCGTGGCTGGAGTCACCCGCGGTGATCGACCGGGTGACAGCCTTCCTGAGCGCCGTGCCATAGCCTTCAGGCGATGCCCGAGCCCACCTCGCCGGCGCCCCCGAGAGCGCCCCGCCCGCGCGCCCGGTCCCGGGGTGACGGACCGACGACCCAGGAGCTGATGCGCGAGCGGCTGATCGAGTCCCGGCTGACGCCGAACACGATCTCGCTGACCGGCTTCATTCTCAACTGCGCGGCTGCCGGACTGATCGTCGGGCGCCTGTTCTTCCTGGCCGGGGTGGCGTTCATCGTCGGTTCGATCATGGACACGCTGGACGGCCGCTACTCGCGAATGTCGGGCAAGGGGACTCCGTTTGGCGCGTTTCTGGACTCGACACTTGACCGCCTTGAGGAGGGGATCGTGCTGACCGCAGTCGCGGCCTATTTCGCCTCCCGCCACGACCAGGTGGCGGTCGCCGCCGTCGTGGCCGCGGTGCTGGCATCGCTGATGGTGTCCTACACACGCGCGCGCGCCGAGGCGCTCGGAGTGGCCTGCAAGGTCGGGCTGGCCACCCGCCCGGTGCGCGTGGTCATCCTCTCGGTCGGGCTGGTCTTCGCCCGCGGCGCCTCCCTGGGCAACTTCACCCTGCTGGCCGCGTCCGTGTACGTGCTGGCGACGCTCAGTGCCGTGACCGCCGTGCAACGCATCCTCTACGTGCGCCGCCAGCTCCGGCTTCCGGTCCAGAGCTAGCCAACACGTCACGACGCAGCTGAGGATCACCATCCCGCACGCCGCGTCCTCGCCCGGGTCCCCGTCAATGTCCGGTGGCCGTGGCGCGCGCGCCCGGATCGTCGCCACAGCCGTTCACCTGTTCCGCGATCGCGGCATCAACGCGACCGGGGTTGCCGAGCTCGCCGCGGCGGCGCACGTCTCCAAGCGCACGCTCTATCAGCACTTCGCCAGCAAGGACGACGTCGTCGTCGCCTACCTGCGAGCGTTCGAGCTCGATCCCGGTCTGTGCGCCGAGGGGACGCTGGCCCGCCCGGACCTGACCGCGCGGGCACGATTGCTGGAGCTGTTCACCGCGCTCGCGGCGCAGGACCGGCCGTTGCGGGCGTGCCCGTTCACCGCCGCCGCGGCCGAATTCCCGGATCCCGCACATCCCGCCCATCGCTTCGCCGCCGCGCACACGCGCCGTTTCACCGAGCGGCTGTCCGAGCTCGCCCGCGAGGCCGGGGCGCGGCCTGCTGAGGGAATCGGCTCGCGGCTCGCGGTGCTCTACACCGGGGCTGCCGCGCAGTCGGCCGTCCTCGACAACCCGGAGCCGGCCGCCGATGCCTTCGCCGTCGCGGCGGCGCTGCTTGACGCGGCGATCGCCTGACTGTCTTCAATATGTAGACCGTACGGTTTCTCAAAGAGCCGCCCGCGGCCGAGGGGCCTACGCCATGTAAACTGGGCGGTATACATCGACAGCGTAACCAAACCCATGCCACGGGATAGGTGTGAACACACACCCCGAGCGCTGCCGAATCCGACACCCGACGGCCGGTACCCACCGGGTCATCACTTCTGAAGGGACTGAGTCTTCGTGAGCACCAGCAACGGCGGAAGCCGCCACCAGCACGACAAGGTCCGCGTCGCGATCATCGGGGTCGGCAACTGTGCGAGCTCGTTCGTACAGGGCGTGCACTACTACCGCAACGCCGACCCCGACGCACCGATCCCCGGCCTCATGCACGTCGATCTCGGCGGCTACCACGTCCGCGACATCGAGTTCTCGGCCGCCTTTGACATTGACGTCGACAAGGTCGGCAAGGACCTGTCCGAGGCGATCTTCGCCGGGCAGAACAACACCCTGAAGTTCGACGCTGAGGTGCCCAAGCTCAACGTGCCCGTGATGCGGGGCATGACCCACGACGGCCTGGGCAAGTACCTCTCCCAGCGGATCACCAAGGCCCCCGGCGAGACCGTGGACATCGTCCAGGTGCTCAAAGACACGCGCACCGACGTCGTTGTCTCCTACCTGCCGGTCGGCTCTGAGCAGGCCACCAAGTGGTACGTCGAGCAGATCCTCGAGGCCGGCTGCGGCTTCGTGAACTGCATCCCGGTGTTCATCGCTCGCGAGGACTACTGGAACAAGCGCTTCAAGAAGGCCGGACTGCCGATCATCGGGGACGACATCAAGTCCCAGGTCGGCGCGACCATCGTCCACCGGGCCCTGGCCCGCCTGTTCCACGACCGCGGCGTCAAACTGCTGCGGACCTCGCAGCTCAACGTGGGCGGCAACATGGACTTCTTCAACATGCTCGAGCGCGAGCGCCTGGAGTCAAAGAAGATCTCCAAGACCAACGCCGTGACCTCGATCATGGGGCACGAGCTGCCGCCCGAGGACGTCCACGTCGGCCCCTCGGACTACGTGCCGTGGCTGACTGACCGTAAGTGGGCCCACATCCGTCTCGAGGGCCAGGCCTTCGGGGACGTCCCGCTGACCGCCGAGCTCAAGCTCGAGGTCTGGGATTCGCCCAACTCGGCCGGGATCGTCACCGACGCGGTCCGCTGCTGCAAGCTGGCCATGAACAGCGGGCTCGCCGGTCAGCTCGACGGCCCCAGCTCGTACCTGATGAAGTCCCCGATGCACCAGCGCCCCGACGACGAGGCCCATCAGCTGACCGAGGCGTTCATCAAGAAGTACGCGCGCAAGGACGTCAGCAAGGCCACGCCCGCCAAGGGCGCCGCCGCCAAGGTCCCGGCCGCCAGGTAGTCCTGAGGCCCCGCCCCCCGGGTCACCGGCGGGGCGGGCGCCGATCCATACACTCGTAGTCGTGCCCGGTCTCACGATCGCGCAGGTCACGCCGTTCGCCTGGGAGGTCGCAGGCGAGGTCAACGAGTACGTCGGCCGGGTCTCCGACGAACTCGCACGCCGGGGCCACCGGGTTCTGATCGTCGCCCCCTCGCAGTCCTCGGCGCTGGTCCGCGACACCCGGCGCACGATTCGCGCCGATCCCGCCTCCCTGCTGGACCGGGACGGCCCGACCGTGCTCGGGGTCGGCGAGGTGCTGCCCTTCGCGCCGACCCGACGCCGGACCGCCTCCCTGCCGGTGGATGTCGCTCGCACGATCGAGGCGGCGCTCAGCGCGCTCCCGCTCGATGTCGTCAACGTCCACGAGCCGTTCGCGCCCAGTGCGTCGAGCGTCGCGCTGCGGCACTCCCGCGCGCTCAACGTCGGCAGCTTCCACGCTCCGACCGAGCGAATCCTCTCCACGCAGATCACCCGGCCGCTGACCCGTCTGCTGTTCTCACGCCTGGACGCCCGGACGGCGAGCTACGGCGCCACGCGGACGCTCCTGCAGCGCTATTTCCCCGGCGAGTATCGGGTCATCCCGCCCGGCGCCGATCCCGGCCCCAGACGCAGTCGACACAGCACCGCGCGGCTGGTGATGATCGCCGGCGAGGAGCGAGCGGCGGTGCGCACCTTCCTGCGTGCGCTGCGCTCGCTGCCGCCCGATGCGGACTGGAGCGCTGAGGTGCTGACCCGCAGGCCAACCGCGCCGCCGGCCACGCTGGGCCGCGCGCTGCGCGACCGGGTCAGCTTCCGCGAGCTCGGTGCCACCAGCGAATCCGAAGCGTTCGGGCGGGCCGACATCGCCGTGTTCGCCTCTGACGGAGACCGCGCGATCCCCGGGACGCTGGTCCGCGCGCTGGGGGCCGGGGCTGTCGTCGTCGCCTCGCGTCTGCCCGTCTACGCCGAGGTTCTCGCCGACGGCGAGCGAGGTCTCATGTTCGAGCCCGGGGAGATCGAGACCCTCGCCGCCCACCTCACCGCGCTGGTGACCGAGCCGGCACGCCTGCAAGACAGGGCAGCGGAGGTTGGGCGGCTCGCCGACGAGCTGCGCTGGGCACGCGTCGCCGGCGAGCTGGAGGCGATCTACACCGAGCTGGCGGCCCGGCGTCACGACGAACGCGGCAACCGCCGGCTGGGCGCCCGGCTGCGGTCGCGGCCGCTGATCGACGTCGATCTGCACATGCACACCGATCATTCCTATGACTGCGCAACCCCGGTCGAGGTCCTGCTCGCCGAGGCGCGGTCCCGCGGCCTGGGCGCGATCGCGATCACCGATCACAACGAGATCTCCGGCGCGCTGGAGGCCCAGGCCAAGGCCGACCACATCAAGGTGATCGTCGCCGAAGAGGTCAAGACCGCCGAGCAGGGCGAGGTGATCGGCCTGTTTCTGACCGAGAAGATTCCCCGCGGCCTGACCCTGCAGGAGACCATCGCCGAGATCCGGCGTCAGGGCGGCTTGGTCTACGTGCCCCATCCGTTTGACCGCATGCACTCGGTCCCGGACTACGAGCACCTGCTCGACGTCGTTGATGACGTCGACGCGATCGAGATCTTCAACCCCCGAATCGCAATCCACGAATTCAACGAGGAGGCGGTCCGGTTCGCCGCCAAATACCGGATCCCGGCCGGCGCCGGATCCGACGCCCATGTGCCGCAGGGGCTGGGCTCGGTGCGCATCCGGATGCATGATTTCAACGGCCCTGAGGAGTTCCTGCAGTCGTTGCGCGACGCCGACATCATCCGCAATCCGGCCAGCCTCCTGTACGTCCAGGCACTCAAGTTCCTGCAGACCAAAGCGATGCCCGCGCCTGCCCGCCGAGCCTCCCGGGAGCGCCGGGTTCGGCGCGCCACCGGCCGCAAGTCCTGATGCAGCCGCAAGGACATGCACGCCGGCCGTCCAATCGGAGAGGCGTGCCGGCGACCGATGACGAGATTCGCGAGAAGTACCTCGAGCGTGCGATCCGCGAGCTCAACACATTTGCCCGCCAGCTGAGCGAGTGCACGCACTGCCCACGCGGGCAGCTGATGCCGGTGCTCGGCTCCGGGCACCCGCAGGCCGACATCTTCATGGTCAAGCACTCTGCCCGGCCCTCCGAGGTCGAGGAGGGGGTGGCTTTCTACGGGCGGACCGGCAACGCGCTGATGAAGTCCCTGAAACGGTTGAACATCGATCCATTGGCCGTGTATGGGACGCTGTGCGTCAAATGCCCGGTTCTCGATCCCTCACTGGCGGACCCCAATTGCGTCGCGCGGCTCACCGAGGAGCTGGCGATCGTCTCACCCAAAATGGTGGTCGTGATGGGTCCGGATGCGCTCGGAGTGCTCAACGAGCTCGAGGTGCCACTCGCCTCCGAGCTGTCCGCGACCTCCGGAGAGATCCAGACCTTCACCCCGGCGATCGACGCCCTGTTCGTGCCCAACATCGACGAGGCGCTCGACGAGGAGTCGGCCAAGCGAGCGTTCTGGTCCGCGTTCCGGGTGCTGGGTCAGTGGTGGGCCGACCTTCCGCCGTACTGAGGGCGAGGGCGCGATGAGCACCGACGCTCAGATGCGCGCGGCCATTCTCGAGTTGCTCCGACAGCGCGGCCCGGGCAAGTCGATCTGTCCCTCCGACGCTGCCCGCGCGGTCGCGGGGGAACAGTTTCGGCCGCTCATGGACCAGGCGCGGGCGGTCGCCGCGGAGCTCACCGACGAGGGGCTGCTCGAGGTCACCCGGCGCGGTGAGGTGATCCATCCGCGTGAGACCAAGGGAGCGATCCGCTTGCGTCTGCGCGAAGCGGCCGCCGATTGATCAGCGCCGAGGCCTGCTGAGGGCGCCGCGAGTCCGAGGAGTCTTAGAACTCGAGGATGATCTTGCCGAGCTTGCCGCCGGCCTGGAAGCGCTCGTAGGCCGCCTGCACGCGGTCCATGGCAAAGGTTTCGGCGATCGGCACCGTGATCGTCTGATCGGCGAGCGCGGGCAGCACCGATCGCTCCACGGCCCGCGCGGTCAGCGCCTTGTGCTCCAGTGGCCGGGCACGCAGGGTTGAGCCGTGGATCCGCGCCCGCTTCATCATCAGCAGGCCGAGGTTGATCTCACCGGTGGCGCCGGCTCCGGTCCCGATCACGGCGATCCGCCCACCGGTGTGCAGGCTCTTGAGGTTGTCCTTGAGGTTGATCGCCCCGACGAGCTCGAGGATGACGTCGAACGGCCCGTGCTCGCCGAACCCCTCGGGCTCGATCACCGTGGCGCCGAGCGCCGCGACGCCGTCGTGCAGCTGCGGATTGCGCACGGTGGCGGTGACGCGAGCTCCGGCCGCGCGGCCGAGCTGGACCGCGGCCGTCCCGACTCCTCCGGCGGCGCCGTGCACGAGCAGATGCTCGCCGGCGAGCAGTCCCGCCTGCGTGAAGACGGCGTCGTGGGCGGTGGTGAAGACCTCGGGGACCCCACCGGCCTGGATCCAGGACAGGCTCTCGGGCACCGGCATCAGGACCCGCTCGTGGACGAGCGCGAGTTGCGCCTGGCCGCCGCCGCCGACGATGCTCATCACTCGATCCCCGGGCGAGAAGCGCTCGGCGCCCGGGCCGCAGGTCTGCACCTCGCCGGCCAGCTCGAGGCCGGGAATGTCCTGTGGCGAGCCGGGAGGGGCGGGATAGTGACCGCGCAGCTGCATCATGTCGGCACCGTTGAGCCCCGCCGCGTGCACGCGGACGAGAACCTCGCCGTGGCCGGGCTTGGGGTCGGGGTGCTCCTCGACGCTCAGCTGCTGATCGCGGATCGTGACGGCGCGCATCGGCGGCGAGCTACCTGCGGACCAGCGAGGCCACGCACTCGATGTGCGGCGTCTGAGGGAACATGTCCACCGGGCGCACGCGCTCGAGCCGGTAGCCGGCCTCGACGAGCTGGGCGGCGTTGGGCGCCAGCGTCGTCGGGTTGCACGACACGTAGACGATCCGCTTCGGCGAGGTCTCGATGATCCGCCGCACAACCTTCTGGGAGAGGCCGGAGCGGGGCGGGTCGACGATCAGCACGTCGGGGCGTCCGGCGGTCTCGGCCAGCTCACGCAGGGCCAGGCGGACGTCTCCGGCGAAGAACTTGGCGTTGTCGATCTCGTTGGCACGGGCGTTGGCGATGGCGTCGGCGACCGCCTCGGGCACGAGCTCCAGGCCCCACACCTCGGCGACCCGCGGCGCGATCGAGAGGGCGATGGTTCCGATCCCGCAGTAGAGGTCGTAGACGCGCTCGAAGCCGCCCGGGCGGGCGTACTCGATCGCGAGCTCGTAGAGCTGCTCGGCCATCTCAGTGTTGGTCTGAAAGAACGCCTCGGATGAGATCTCGAAGGTCATGCCGCCGAGCACCTCGTCAAAGCGCTCTGAGCCGGCCAACAGGTCGGTCTCGCCGCCCTGCGTGGTCTCGCCGACGCTGTCCTGTCGGGTCCAGAGCAGGCCGTCAAGCGGTCCGGCCGCCGCGATCAGCGACTCGCTGTCCAGCGTGACCTTGGCCGAGGTGACCAGCCGGGCCTGGATGGCTCCCGTGCGCCGGCCCTCGCGGACCACGAGGTTGCGCAGCGCGCCCACGTTGCTGCGGCGGTCATACGCGGACAGCCCCTGCTCACGGCACCAGCCGACGATCCGCTCGCGCGCCGCGTTGGCCGGCTGGGAGGCCAGCTTGCAATCGGTCAGGGGCACGATCTCGTCCCAGCGGCCGGGAGCGTGAAAACCACACTGCAGCGCCCCGCTGGACGGGTCGGCTCCGAACGAGTACTCGAGCTTGTTGCGATATCGCCAGGTCTGCACCGCGGGAACCATCTCCTCGAGCACATAGCCGTCCAGGCGGCCGATGCGCCGCAGCGCGTCGTCAACCTGCTCGGCCTTGACCTCGAGTTGGCGCGCGTACGGCAGTATCTGCCACGGCGCCCCGGGGTGATCGGCGACCGGCGCCACCCGGTCGGGGCTGGGCGCCACGATCTCCACCGTCCGGGCCTCCGCCCAGTTGCGCTTGCGCTTGCCGATGACCGCGCGGACCCGGTCTCCGGGCACGGCTCCGGACACGAACACGACGTAGCCGTCGGTTCGCGCCACACCGGCCCCGCCGTAGGCGAGCGTGTCGATCGTCAACTCGAGCTCGTCTCCGCGCTGGGGACGTGCGGCACGCGGTGGCTCGGTGACGCGCGGATGGGTCTCGGCGGAATCCATGCTCGCGCCGATGCTAGTG
>JALYTU010000694.1 GCA_030854125.1 Actinomycetota bacterium
CGCCGGGAAGATGATTGTGGGCCCAGTAGGGCAGCAGTGACGACGTGATCGTATTGGTAGCCCAGTACAGCGTGAGCGTGGCAAGCAACAGCTCGCGATCAAACGCGGGGGTCCCATCAGGCCGGCGGCTGCTCCAGGCGACGACCTTCTCGGCGATCCAGGCGGCAAGGCCGGCGGGGCTGTCAGACAGCGCGGCACCGAGGGTGGCAGGCTTGGTCGCATGTTCGTGCATGTAGCCCCCCTCCTCGGCGGTCCAGACCTTCACGGCGGCGGCAAAGTCCTCCTCGTTCGCTGACCTGACTCCGGGCGCGACAGCGAGGCCGGGGGTAGCGAGGTGGATCCCGTCGACGGCGTGCGGTTGGTCTCGCGCCAGCCACGCGGTGACGCCGGCCCCAAATCACTACCGTGCGCGACGTAACGGTCATAACCCAGCCCCGCGCTCATCAGCTCGTGCCACAGGCGCGCGACCTCGCGTCCGGTCAGTCCAGCGGGCGGAGGCGGGTCGCAGGTCGCTGAATCCGTAGCCAGGCAGCGACGGGACGATCACGGTGAAGGCATCCGCCGGGTCTGCGCCGTGTTCACCGGGGTCAGACAGCAACGGGACCAGCTTGCTGTACTCCAGAAACGACCCCGGCCAGCCGTGAGTGAGCAGCAGTGGCAGCGGATTCGGCCCCTGACCCGGGGCATGCACAAGGTGCAACCCGTGTCCGTGGACATCAGCGCGAAGCTGGCGCAGCCGGTCGAACCGGAGCTGAAGCGCGTCGGTGGCGAACTCTCGCCAGTCCTCAAGCAGCGCACGCAGCCACCCGCTCGGCACTCCTCGCTCCCAGCCTGACCCCAGGTCGAGACCAACCCGAGCGCCGGCCAATCGGTCCCCCAGGTCCCGCAGAGCCTCATCGTCAAGGACGAAGCGCTGCTCGGTGACCCGCACGCGGCTGAGACCTTCCATGCCCTGCATCATCGCCGACGAGCACGCAACACTGCCATCAGCCGAGGCCCACCGTCCCGCGCCACGCGCCACGCGCCACGCGCCAGGAGCGAGATAAAAGGATCCAAGAATCGGTGGCGGCGAGACGATCCTCGCGGACTGAGGACCGCCGCGGCTCGTCGAGCCGAGCAGCCCAGGCTGACACTTCTGCTCCCTCAGTGTGATGCTGTCCCGGCGTTGCCTTATCGGCGCGCGTGGTGGATTGTCCTTGACGGCTTCGGGCTGACCCTTGCTGCTTCGGTCGTCTTTTTTGGAGTTCTGACCTATTGGTGAAGTTCTCGCCCGTTGCCGTCAAGGACGCCCTGGTGTGACCTAATAGAAGCGTGGCAGCGCCCCTACTGAGGAATGTCTGCCCGGAGTCCGCTTCATCGGTTTAAGCGAGGAAGGGACGGGACAGATGGTGACGATCGGCGTCGATCCGCACAAGCAGACCCACACCGCCGCGGCGGTCAACAATCTCGGGGTCGAGCGTGAGTACGTGACCGTGCCCGCGCGCTGGGTCGGCAGCGAGCAGCTGTTGAGCTGGGCTGGTGGCCTGGACACTGAGCGGGTGTGGGCGGTTGAGGACGTCCGCAACGTCTCGGGCAGTCTTGAGCGGTTTCTTATCGACCGTGGCGAGACCGTGGTGCGTCTCGCGCCGCAGCTGATGGCCGGCGCGCGCCAGGGCGCGCGGACACGCGGGAAGTCTGATCCGATCAACGCGGTCGCGATCGCCCGCGCCGCTTTGCGGGAGGGCGTGGAGAACCTCCCGACCGCGCGGCTGGCAGGCCCAGAACGGGAGATTCGCATGCTGGCCTCATATCGCGAGCGGCTGTTAGACACGCGCACCCGCCTGTCTGATGAGCTGCGCTGGCAGTTGCATGACCTGTGGCCCGACTGGGAGATCCCCGCGGGTGCTCACCCAGCCCGGCTGGCAGACCAAGGTCTCTAACCGTCTCGCACGTGCGGAGCAGACCGTCCAGGTGATGATCGCCCGGGACATGATCCGTCGTATCCGTGAGCTCTCCCGCGCGACCAAGGAGCTCTACGAAAAGATCGCTGCCCTCGTCGGGCAGGTCGCCCCGCAGCTGCTCGCCGAGCCCGGGATCGGCGTGCTGCTCGCCGCGAAGTTCATCGGTGAGATCGCCGGGGTCAACCGCTTCAGCACCGACTCCCAGCTCGCCCGCATGTCTGGCTGCGCTCCGATACCCGTGTCAAGCGGACGATCAGACCGCCACCGTTTAGACCCCGGCGGCAACCGACGGCTAAACAGCGCGTTCTACATGCTTGCGATCCTCCGGATGCGCGAGGACCCGCGCACCGCCGTCTACATTGCCCGCCAACGCGCCAACGGGAAGACCAAAAAGCAAGCAATCCGCAACCTCAAACGCCACCTCGTCCGCCGCGTCTACCACCTCCTCAGCGACCCGCAGAACGTCTCAACCATGATCTGCTTGACATAGAAGACTC
>JALYTU010000695.1 GCA_030854125.1 Actinomycetota bacterium
GGTAAAAGGACAGCGAGACGTCGGTCAGCACCTGCTTGTCGGGCGGGTACCGGCGCGAGAGCTTGTGGGTGGTGAAGATGTACTGGGCGGACATCGCCGCTTGAGGATAGGAGGCACGGCCGGCCGCCGTGCGGACGGCCGACCGCCAACCGGGTCACCCCGGCCGGCTCAGCGGCGTCTGCGACCGCGCCTACAGGCCGGCAGCGTCACGCAGCGCGTCGGCCTTGTCGGTCAGCTCCCAGGTGAAGTCCGGCTCCTCGCGGCCGAAATGGCCGTAGGCTGCAGTCTGCTGATAGATCGGGCGGTGCAGGTTCAGGTACTCGCGAAACGCGCCCGGGCGCAGATCGAAGTGCTCGGAGATCAGCTCGAGGATCCGCCCCCGCCCGATCTTCTCGGTTCCGAACGTCTCGACCATCACCGACACGGGTTGCGCGACGCCGATCGCGTAGGCGACCTGGACCTCGGCCCGGTCGGCAAGACCGGCCGCGACGACGTTCTTGGCCACGTAGCGCGCCGCGTAGGCGGCTGAGCGATCGACCTTGGAGGGGTCCTTGCCCGAGAACGCGCCGCCACCGTGACGGGCCATGCCGCCATAGGTGTCAACGATGATCTTGCGGCCGGTCAGACCGCAGTCACCCATCGGACCGCCGATCACGAAGCGGCCCGTGGGGTTGACCAGGAAGCTGCGCTGCAGCGTCGCCGCGTCATACATGTCGGCGGGCAGCACCGGCTCGACGACATGCTCCCAGAGGTCGGCCGAGATGTGACTCTCGGCGCCCTCGGCGTGCTGGCTGGAGATGAGCAGCTTCTCGACCGAGACCGGCTTGCCGCCGACGTAGCGGACGCTCACCTGGGTCTTGCCGTCGGGGCGCAGGTAGGGCAGCGTCCCGTCCTTGCGCACCTCGGCCAGGCGCCGCGCGAGGCGGTGGGCGAGCGCGATCGGGACCGGCATCAGCTCTGGCGTCTCGCGAGACGCGTAGCCGAACATCATGCCCTGATCACCAGCTCCGGCCACGTCGAGCTCGTCGTGGGTGCCGCTACGGTGCTCAAACCCCTCGTTGACGCCCTGGGCGATGTCCGGGGACTGCTTGTCGATCGCGTTGATGACGGCGCAGGTCTTGCAGTCAAAGCCAAAGGCGGCGTCGGTATAGCCGATGCGCTCGATCGTCTCGCGGGCGATCTGCTGGATGTCGACGTAGGTTTCGGTGGTGATCTCGCCCGAGACGACGACGAGGCCGGTGTTGACCAGTGTCTCGCACGCCACCCGTCCGTTCGGATCGTCAGCGAGGACGGCGTCGAGCACGCCGTCGGAGATCTGATCGGCGATCTTGTCGGGGTGCCCCTCCGTGACCGACTCGGAGGTGAACAGGAACTCGTTTTCGGTAGCGCTCATGGCGTGTGGTTTCCTTGCTCTCTCGTTCGAGCCGTGGAGGTTAGGGCCCTAGCCGTCCGTGCGCCCGCTGAGGATACGAGCCTCTGCCGTGCGCCGGATGATTGTGACCCTGTCAGCTCTCGGGCTGCCAGCCGCTCACCACCCATCCCGCGTGCGCGCTGCCGATCACCGTGGCCAGCGCGACGTGCCAGCTCGGCGCCAAGCCCCGGTAGGCGTCGGTACCGGTCGCGGTCGTGCGCTCGCGCGTCACCACGGCGTAGGTATCGGGCTGCCCGATGACCGGCGCGATCGCTTCGACGATGCCCATGTTGGCCACCCCGCCGCGGCGCAGCTCGTAGTCGCGGGCGGTCTGGGCGGCGGTGAGGGCGACCAGCGATCGGGCCTGCCCAACGCTGAGCGCGGCCAGCCCCCGCATCCGGCCGCTGACCGTCTGCGCGGTCCAGTTGATGTAGCCGACCGCGAAGGCCGCCACAGCGAGGGTGGGCGTGGCCGCGCCGGCCACGGCATGCTGGGTGACGGGTGGCGAAGGGTACTCGTGACTGCGGTCGACCCGAGCGACGGCCCCGCTGCCGGTGCTCGTGCCGCTGGCGGCCCCGATCGGAGCGCAGGCGGCAACCGCCGTGCTCAGAATCACGGCTACGATGACGGTCAGCGCGTTCACAGCCCCACCGGGTGGCGGGCCACGAAGCCGGCGGCATCGCGGACGAGCGGGTGCCAGCCGATCCCGGCGCTGCCGTCCCCGGGACCGGCCGCGTTCCAGGTGTCCCAGCGCAGCCCGGCTACGTACGTGAAGACGTGGTCGGGGTTGGCGTAGATCGTCACCCAGCGACCCGGCCCCGGCTGGCCCCAGGTCTCCAGCGCCGACGAGGCGGCGCCGTAGCTCGCCGGCAGCAGGCCGCCGCCGTAGAGCAGGTGCTCAACGCTGCTCGAGCAGTCATACGCTGGAGCGAGCTGATTCAGCGGCAGGCCGTGGGCCGCGCCGTAGAGGTACGGGCGCCCGGCGATCTGGTTGCCGGCGGCGATGATTCCGCGCACCGCCGGCG
>JALYTU010000085.1 GCA_030854125.1 Actinomycetota bacterium
CGTGTGCGCCGGCGCGGAGTTCGATGAGGCGCTCGAGGCGCCCGACGAGCCGCAGCCGGCGAGAACGAGCGCCAGCAGCGGGACCAGGCGGCGTGCGGTGACGGATCTCATGTCGTGGGGGTGGCGACCGGCCGCCCCGTCGGAGGCTACTGCCGGCGTGCGCAGGGACGAGCCGCTCCCCATTCTGCCCGCTCGTAGCGTGTAAAGATGTTGTGACCGGGTTGCGTCGCGATCCGGCCGTGGGCTCGGGGTGCATTAGAGTGACCGCATGCCGCCCGAGCGAATCGACGCCGTCAGCGGGTCCGCCTCGGCGACTTCGCGCCAGCCTCCGCGGCTGCGTCTGGCGGTCCTTGATCGTGACCCCGGTTTCTTGCAGGTCCTCGGCAATCGGCTCGGCACGCTGGGGGGCGAACACCGCGCCCTGACCGCGCCGGCGACGGTCGAGGCGCTGGTGGCGATGCGGCTCAACGCGATCGTCATCGATCTCGCCGTGCTGGGCCCGGGCGGCTGGGAGTACCTGGAGCGAACCTGCTCGCGGCTGCCCAGCCTGGCCGTGATCGTCTGCACAGGCCCGTCGTCGGTCGCCCAGCGCGTGCGCGGCTTGCGGCTCGGCGCCGACGCCTGGGTGACCAAGCCCTGCCACGCTGAGGAGCTGATCTGTGTGATCGAGGCCGCCGTGCGTCGCCACCGCCGCGCGGAGGTGCCCGCGATCGAGGCCGCCGCGCGATTCGGCGGGATCACGATCCGGCCCGACCTCTACCAGGCTTACGCCGACGAGGTCAGCCTCGAGCTGACCGCGCGCGAGTTTGAGATCCTGCACCTGCTGACCGGCTCAGACCGGGTGCTGCGGCGCGAGGAGATCTACGAACGGGTGTGGGGCTACGCGATGGCTCACGGCGACCGCTCGGTGGACGTGTTCGTCCGCAAGCTGCGCCAGAAGCTGCGCGCCGCGTCGCCGGAGTGGGGCTACATCCACACGCACTTCGGGGTCGGCTACCGGTTCGCGCCGGAGCTGAGCGGGGGGATGGATCCGGAGACCGAGCTCGAGCTGCTCGAGCGCGGCGCGGGTTTCGATCCCGCGCTGACCGCCTGAGTCCGGCCGCCGGCATCACCGGCTCCGGCTCAAGGCCGCGGTCGATCACAACTCCTTCACATCCCGATTGCGAGTCGATCACGCGGTCGTGAGCTCGGAGCGGCAGGATCGGATGGGCATGGCACTGACCGCGAAGCCCAGCCAGGAGGTGCTCGAGATCGGCCCGCTGCTCGTTCAGCCCGAGGAGCATCTCGCCCGGGCCGGGGATCGTGCTCTGATGCTGTCGATCCGCGAACTGCGGCTGCTCACCGAGTTGGCCCGGCGGGCGGATCGGATCATGTCCCGGGAGGAGCTGTTCCGGCTGGTCTGGGGCCGTGAGATGCGCGTCGGCGACCGGTCGGTCGACATCTACGTCCGCAAGCTGCGGGTCAAGCTCGAGGTGGCGCTGCTGGACTGGCACTTCATCCACACACATTTCGGATTTGGCTACCGCCTCGCCGCGGAGTCGAAACAGCCTCACAACAGCGCGTTCACAACTCGATAACACCTGCATCGTCCGCGGGTCTGACACTGGGACCACTTCCCATGAATAAGGAGATACAAGTGCGTACACGTCGTTTCAGCGCGCTCGCCGCGGCGCTCGCCGCGTCGTTGACCGTCGCTGCGTGCGGCTCGAGCAGCTCGAGCAGTTCGAGCGCACCAGCGCCCGGCAGCAGCAGCTCATCGAGCGCCAGCGCGAGCGGCGGCTCCGCCACTCTCAACGGCGCAGGCTCGACGCTGGCCGCCCCGATCTACCAACAGTGGGGCTCGACCCTGAAGTCCCAGGGCCTGACCATCAACTTCAACCCCGTGGGCTCGGGCGCCGGCATCGCCGACCTGCAGAGCGCGACGGTGCAGTTCGCCGGATCCGATCCGGCTCTGAAGTCGACCGACACGGCCAAGATGAAGGGTCCGACCCTCCAATTCCCGGTCGCCTTTGGCGGGATCACCGCCTCCTACAACCTTCCGTCCGTGAAGAGCGGACTGAAGCTCGACGGAGCCACCCTCGCCAATATCTTCCTGGGCAAGATCAAGACCTGGAATGATCCGGCCATCAAGGCACTGAACCCAGGCCTGAGCCTCCCCAGCACGGCGATCACCGTCGTTCATCGCTCCGACTCGTCGGGCACCACCAAGGGCTTCACGACCTTCTTGGCGGACACCAGCCCGACCTGGAAGTCGCAGGTCGGCGCCGACAAGGACGTCAAGTGGCCGACCGGCACCGGTGCGGCCAAGAACGCCGGCGTCGCCGCCGCGATCAAGCAGACCCCCGGCGCGATCGGCTACGTCGAGCAGGCCTACGCCCTGGAGAACGGCTTCACCTACGCGGCGATCAAGAACAGCAAGGGCCAGTTCGTCTCCCCGACGATCGCCAACACGTCGCTGGCCGCTCAGGGCATCGCGGTTCCCAAGGACCTGGGGATCTCGACGATCAACTCGCCGGCCTCCGGCGCGTACCCGATCGTCTCCCAGACATTCCTGGACAGCTACGCCGACCCGTGCAAGGACGGCGGGGCCAACGCGGCCACAGCCAGTGGGCTGAAGAAGCTCCTGACCTACGCGTTCGGCGCCGGTCAGCAGACCCTCGGGTCGGGCGGCAACAAGTTGCCCTACGCGCCGCTGCCGTCGTCACTGGCGGCCAAGGACAACGCTCAGCTGGCACAGCTGATGTGCAACGGCAAGGCCATTTCCTAGGCCTTTCGTGGAGGCAGGCGCCCCCACGGCCCCCGGCGGCCGCTCACTCTGGCAGCGGTCGCCGGCCAGCCGGATCCCGGATCAGCTGCTGCGGTGGGGCCTCACCGGCCTCGCCGCAGCGATCCTGGTCCTGCTCGCCTATTTCTTCGTCCGCCTGATCGGGGAGTCGGGCAAGACGTTCAGCTCGTTCGGACTGAGCTTCGTGTTCGGCAACGACTGGGACGTGTCACGCAGCATCTACCACGGTCTGCCGCTCCTGTTCGGGACGGTGCTGACCTCGTTCATCGCCCTGCTCGTCGGGGTGCCGGTGGCGATCGCCAGCGCGCTGTTCGTCACCGAGCTGTGTCCGCGGCGGCTGCGCGGGCCGCTGACCATCCTCATCGATCTGCTCGCCGCGGTGCCCTCGGTCGTCTACGGCCTGTGGGGAGTGTTCGTGCTCCAGCCCAAATTGCTGCCGGTCGAGCAGTGGTTCGCCAACACCTTCTCGTTCATCCCGTTCATCGGCGGCGGCACCGCGACCGGGCCCAACTACTTCGTCGCCGGGCTGATCCTCGCGATCATGATCCTGCCGATCGTGACCGCGATCGCCCGCGAGGTCATGCACACCGTGCCGTCTGAGCACAAGGAGGCCGCGCTCGCCCTCGGCGCCACCCGTTGGGAGATGATCCGGATGGCCGTGATTCCCTACGCACGGCCCGGGATCACCGGCGGGGCGATGCTCGGCCTCGGACGTGCGCTGGGCGAGACGATCGCCGTCGTCCTGGTGATCGGCAACGCTCCGGTGATCGGCTCGCACCTGTTCAGCCAGGGGTACTCGCTGGCCGCGGTGATCGCCAACGAGTTCGGCGAGGCGGCCTCCACCCCGATCCACAGCTCGGCGCTCTTCGCGGCCGGCCTGGTCCTGTTCGTTCTCACCCTGATCGTCAACATCGCCGCGCGAAGCTTCATCGCCCGGGGCCAGCACGGCCGGCGGGGGACCGGCGGCACCGGTGTGACCATCGCCACTGCTCCTGCAGGAGACATCCAGTGAGCCTGACCGCGTTCGCGCCGATCGACCCGCGCCGGCGACGCAGCGACCGGATCATGCGTGGCGTGCTGATGGCGGGCACGATCATCGCGCTGATCCCGCTCGTGCTGATCATCTACTTCCTGCTCCAGAAGGGCCTGAGCAGCTGGAGCGGCAGCTTCTTCACCACCGATCCGACCGGCTCGTTCTTCGGTGACCCGGGCGGGATCCGCAGTGCCATCCTGGGCACGCTGGAGATCGTCGCGCTCGCTTCGCTGATCGCGATCCCGCTCGGGATCGGCGTCGCTCTGTACCTGACCGAGTACGGCCGTGATTCGCGCTTTGCCACCGTAGTGCGCTACTTCGTGGACGTGATGACCGGGGTGCCGTCGATCGTGTTCGGCCTGTTCATCTACATCGTGCTCGTCAAGAGCCACGTCGGCGGTGACTTCACCGGCTGGAAGGGCGCGATCGCGCTCTCGCTGCTGATGCTGCCGATCGTCGTGCGGACCTCGGAGGTCGTGCTGATGCTTGTGCCCGGCGCCCTGCGCGAGGCGGCCTTGGCGCTTGGGGCCCCGCGCTGGCGGGTGGTGACCCGCGTCGTGCTACCGACCGCGCTGCCCGGGCTGCTCACCGGATCGATCCTCGCCGTCGCCCGCGGCATGGGCGAGACCGCGCCGCTGCTGTTCACGGTCTCAGTGGCCTTCGGCGCCACCACCAACCTCGGCGGCCCGATGAACACGCTTCCCATCCAGATCTTCAATGACATCAGCTCCCCGCGTGACGCGATCATCAACCGCGCCTGGGGCGCCGCGCTGACCCTCGTCGTCCTGGTCCTGATTCTCAACCTGATCGCGCGCGCGATCGCGCGAAGGAGCCGCGTGGCATGATTCCCCCCAACAGCGATCTCAAGGAAACGACCGATATGTCCGCCGCAGCCGGAAGCTCGCCGGGGCAGGAGACAGACGCGACGCCGGACCTCAGCGCCCTCGGCGTCAAGGAGGGTGTCGGCCACGCGGTCAACGTCAAGGGTCTGCACGCCTACTACGGCGAGCAGCACGCCATCAAGGGGGTCGACATCCGCTTCCCCGCCAACGAGGTGACCGCGATCATCGGGCCATCGGGCTGCGGCAAGTCGACCATGGTTCGCTGCATCAACCGGATGCACGAGGAGATCTCGGGCGCCCGGGCGCAGGGCAGCGTGACCCTCGATGAGCTCGATATCTACGGGGCGGGCGTAGACGTCACCTCGGTGCGGCGGATGATCGGAATGGTGTTCCAGAAGCCCAATCCGTTTCCGACCATGTCGATCTTCGACAACGTCGCCGCCGGCCTGCGCCTGACCGGAACCAAGAGCGACAACCTGCGTGAGCGCGTGCATCGCTCGTTGCGAGCGGTCGGACTGTGGGGCGAGGTCAAGAACCGGCTGTCTGAGCCCGGGACCGGCCTCTCGGGTGGCCAGCAGCAGCGCCTGTGCATCGCTCGGACAATCGCCATCGAGCCTGAGGTGATCCTGATGGACGAGCCCTGCTCGGCGCTGGATCCGATCGCCACCCTGCGCGTCGAGGAGCTGATCGATGAGCTCAAGGACCGCTACACGATCGTGATCGTCACCCACAACATGCAGCAGGCGGCGCGGGTGGCCAACTCAACCGCGTTCATGCTCGACGGCGAGGTGGTGGAGCACGCGCCGACCAACGACGTGTTCACCAACCCGCGCGACGAGCGCACCGAGCGCTACGTGACCGGCAAGTTCGGCTGAGGCATCACTGATGCCCCAGGAGACCCGCCACCAGTTCCGGGAGGACCTCAAGGGCCTCGAGCAGCAGGTCTTAGGGGGCCTGGATCTCGTCGTCTCACAGCTCGACCGTGCCCTGGAGGCCGTCAGCTATCAGGATGTCGAGTTGGCCACGATGGTGATCGCCGACGATGACCGGATCGACGGCCGCTACCTCGAGGTCCACCAGGGGATCCTCTCGCTGCTCGCCCGCCAGGCCCCCGTGGCCGGCGATCTGCGGATCGTCGCCGCCCTGCTGCACGTCATCCGCTGCATCGAGCGGATGGGGGACCAGTGCGTCAACATCGCCAAGCTCGTGCCGCTGTCGGGCTACGAGTCGCCCAAGGATAAGGACATCCTCGACGCGATCGAGCGGATGGGCCAGCTGGCGCGCTCGCAGGTCACGCAGGCGCGCGACGCGCTGAGCCGGCGCAACGTCGAGCTCTCCCAGGACCTCGCTCGCCAGGACGAGGAGATCAACCACCTCAACCGCGTCATCTTCAAGCGTGCCGTCGAGGTCGGTGACGAGATCGACATGCGCGAGTGGGGGATGTTCATGATCCTCGTCGCACGCTGCCTGGAGCGGATCGGCGACAACACCGTCGACATCGCCGAGCAGGTGGTGTTCGTGGTCACCGGCCTGTTCCGCGAGATGGCCGACGCCTCGACGCCCGGCGAGACCGCCCGTCCCGGCTGACCCGGCCGCCGGAAATGGCCTGCTGCGGGTCGATTGGGTGGACAGTGACCGGCGCCTGGCTTTGGCCACGGGGCCAATGACGAGGGGTGCGGGCGCGAGCAAGCTTTAGACCATGCCCATGCGGCCCCCGCAGATCGTCGCGTTCGGAGGAGGAGGGTTCTCGATGGAGTGGGGCAACCCGCTGCTCGATGACCACGTACTGGCCCTTAGCGGTGTCGAGCGCCCGAAGATCTGCTTCCTGCCCACCGCGAGCGGTGACGCCGATCATTACGTGGTCCGCTTCTACCGGGCTTTCGGGGCCCCGCGGTGCGAGCCCTCGCACATCTCACTGTTCCGGCGCGAGACGGGGGTCGGCGATCCTCGTGCGCACCTGCTCGCCCAGGACATCATCTACGTCGGAGGCGGCAGCCTGGTCTCGCTGATGGGGACCTGGCGGGCGCACGGACTGCACGATGTCCTTCACGAGGCGTGGCGCGCCGGCGTGGTGTTGTGCGGGGGCTCGGCCGGGTCCCTGTGTTGGTTCTCGGACGCCCTGTCAGGCTTTCATGAGGGGCCGGCGCGACGGCTGGAGGGTCTGGGCTTTTTGCCCTGGTCAAACGCCGTGCACTACAGCGACGAGTCCGGCCGGCGGGCGGCGTTCATGGGCGCGATCGCGGCGGGGATGGCGCCCGGGTACGGGGTCGGGGATGCCGCGGCGCTGCATTTCGTGGGAACCGAGCTGGCCGAGGTCGTGTCCTCGCGGTCCGAGGCCCGAGCCCGCTACGTGTGCCCCGACGGGTTCGGGGGCGCCGTCGAGCACGAGCTTGCGGTGCGCTATCTCGGCCTGCCGGCGAGCGTCGAAGGTGTCGCCACCCCACCGGTCCTGGTGGCGGATGGCGAGGCGCTGGCCGCGTGACGCCGCCGGAGCGGCGTCCACCGGCTCGGCGCGGTTGCCCTGAGCTTCTCCGGGTGCGCGCCGACCGGCCCGGTTCGTCATGCTGGCGGGTGGTGGACACACCGGATCACGATGCCCGCCGGATCCTGGCCATGGGCGGTGGCGGATTCACGATGCAGGAGCGCAGCCCGGCGCTGGACCGGCTTGTGCTCACCCTGACCGGCAAGGCGATTCCGCGGATCTGTTTTCTGCCCACCGCCAGCGGCGACCCGCGTGAGCAGACGACCCGCTTTCAGGAACGGTTCGGGACCTGGCCGTGCGAGCCGAGCATCCTCTCGTTGTTTCACCTCGCGCGCGACCGCATCGACCCCTACGAGCACCTGCTCGCCCAGGACGCCATCTATGTCGGGGGCGGCTCGATGCGCAACATGCTCGCGATCTGGCGTGAGCACGGCGTCGACGTGGCGATGCGCCAGGCGTGGGAGGCCGGCACGGTGCTCGCGGGCCTGAGCGCGGGCGCGATGTGCTGGTTTGCCGGTGGGGTGACGATGAGTGGCGGCGCACCCGCGGCCGTCGCCGGGTTGGGGCTGCTGCCAGGCAGCCTCTCGGTTCACCTGGACTCCGAGCCCGAGCGACTGCCCGTGTTCCGCGAGGCGGTCGCCAGCGGCCGGTTGAAGCCCGGCTTCGCGGCCGACGACGGTGCCGCGCTGGTCTTCGCCGGCGAAACGCTGCATGCGTGCGTCGCCTCGAGGCCCGCCTCCCGGATCCTGCACCTGAACCCCGACCGGCGCGGTGGGGTGGACGTGGAGGAGATGCCGACCGAGGTGCTCAGCGAGGAGCGCGACCATCGGCCGCTCCCGCCCGAGTCGTTCGGGGTCTCCGAGCTGCGGGCGTTGCGGGCCGGCCGCCATCGCTGGGACTGAGCCGCCGTCGGAGCGTGGCCCGGGCAGCCCGTTCAGGACGGGGAGTGTGTCGCCGTCCGGCGGCGCAGGATGGCCAGCGC
>JALYTU010000086.1 GCA_030854125.1 Actinomycetota bacterium
GGCCGAGCCGCTGGGCTTCAACACCGCGATCGTCGTCGCACCCGACGGCCGGCTGGTCTCACGCACGCGCAAGCTGCACATCCCGATCACCGCCGGCTACTACGAGGACCGCTACTTCGCGCCCGGCCCGGCCGCCGGGGACCCGTTCCCGCTCGTCACAGTTCCCACCTCCGACGGCGAGGCGCGGCTGGGCTGCCCGACCTGCTGGGACCAGTGGTTTCCCGAGCTCGCGCGCGCCTACTCGCTGGCCGGCGCCGAGGTCCTCGTCTATCCCACCGCGATCGGCTCCGAGCCCGACCACCCCGGCTTTGACACCCAGCCCCTGTGGCAGCAGGTGATCGTCGGCAACGGGGTGGCCAACGGCACGTTCATGGTCGCGATCAACCGGATCGGGGTGGAGGACCCGCTCACCTTCTACGGCTCGAGCTTCGTGTCCGATCCCTACGGCCGGATCCTCGCCCAGGCCCCGCGGCACGCGCCCGCGGTGGTGATCGCCGACCTGGACCTCGCCCAGCGCCGCGACTGGCTGGAGCTGTTCCCGTTCCTGACCACGCGTCGTCCCGACGCCTACGCGTCGCTGATCGAGCCGGCGCATCCGGCGACAAAGGAATGACGATGCCGGTCAGAGGGCGCACATGCATCATCGGGGCCGGGGTGAGCGGGCTGACGGCGGCCAAGGCGGCGGCGGACTGGGGCGTGCCCTATACCGTCTTTGAGGCCAGTGACGAGGTGGGCGGCAACTGGTATTTCCGCAACCCCAACGGCCGCTCCTCGGCTTACCGCTCGTTGCACATCGACACGTCCAAGAACGCGCTCAGCTTCGAGGACTTCCCGATGGGCGCGCGCTATCCGGACTTTCCCCACCACACCGAGATCCACCGGTTCCTGCGCGAGTACGCCGACCGCTTCCGGATCCGGGAGAACATCCGCTTTCAGACCGTCGTGCAACGGGCGCGGCGGGGACCCCAGGGCGGCTGGACGATCCGCACCGCGGATGGGGAGGAGCACGCCTTCGCCAACCTGCTGGTCTGCAACGGTCATCACTGGGACCCGTCCTACCCCGACTTCCCGGGTCACTTCGACGGCCCCAGCCTGCACTCCCATCACTACATCGACCCCACCGAGCCCCAGGACCTGCGGGGCAAGCGGGTGGTGGTGGTCGGGATCGGCAACAGCGCCGTGGACATCGTCTCCGAGCTCTCGCGCAAGGGCGTGGCCGAGCGGGTGTTCATCTCGACCCGCAGCGGCGCGTGGGTCGTCCCCAAGTACATCTTCGGCCGTCCCGTCGACCAGGTGTTCAAGACGATCCCGTGGCTGTCGCAGCGCGTGCAGCGCCGGGCCGGCGCGCTCCTGCAGCGGATCGTCTCCGGCCGGATGGAGGACTTCGGCCTGCCCACCCCCAACCACCGCTTCCTGGAGGCGCATCCGACCGTGTCCAGCGAGCTGCTGCTGCGGCTGGGGTCCGGCGACGCGACGGCCAAGCCCGACATCGCCGAGCTGCAGGGCGACCGGGTGCGCTTCACCGATGGCAGCGTCGAGGTGGTCGACGCGATCGTCTACGCCACCGGTTATCGGATCAGCTTTCCGTTCTTTGACCCCGACTTCGTCTCCGCCCCGGGCAACGTGCTGCCGCTCTACAAGCGGATGTTCAAGCCGGGGATCGATGATCTCGCGTTCGTTGGACTCGGGCAGGCGCTGCCCACGATCTTCCCGTTCGCCGAGTGCCAGGCCAAGCTCGCAGCTCGCTGGCTGGCCGGGGACTGGGCGCCGCCGCCGCCCGCCGAGATGCAGGCAGCGATCGCGTCTGACGAGCGCGCCTACACCCGCCATTACTCGGCCCGCCAGCGTCACACGATGCAGCTCGACTACTACATCTACGAGCACGATCTGCGCAAGCGTGTGCTGCCGGCCGGTCGCGAGCGGGCTCGACAGGCCGCAACCGCCGGCTAACGACGGCCGATCGACCCGCCGCTGGCCACTGGCAGTGCATAGAAGATCGCCAGCGCCGCGCAGATCGCCAGCGCCGCGTACGCCGAGACCGCGGCCAGCGCGGTGGCGAGCGCGTAGGGGATGACGCCGGAGGCGGCGCGCCGGAAGATCGCCCGCCGTTCGGGCAGCCCGAGCGGTCGCTCGAGCAGGTCTGCGCGCCGCATGAGGATGTGGCGGTTGAAGATCGTGAACACGATCGACATGAGCAGGAAGGCGCCCGCGTACACGGCGGCCGCGGTCCGCTGGCCCGCCCCGTCGCGCAGGTAGCGGGCGAGCAGCTCGGTCGCGAACGGCAGGATCACGATCGTCATCAACAGCAGGAGGTTGAGAATCAGAATCGAGTGGTCGACCTCGCGCAGCCGGGTCAGCATCGCGTGATGGTTGATCCAGATGATCCCGATGGTGAGAAACGAGGTGACGTAGGCCGCGAACTGGGGCCAGTGGCGTAGCAGGGCGTGGACCAGGCTCTCCCCGTGTCCCGGCTCGGGGACGGTGATGGTGAGGACGAGCAAGGTGATCGCGACCGCGATCACCCCGTCGGAGAAAGCCTCGACCCGGTTGGTGCCCATGGGTCAGCAGTGTGCCGGACCGACCGGGCGGTCGCCGAGGACCCGGGACCGGTTCAGGCGACGTGGCGCGCTGCGCCCGCCGCCGGCGCTCGCAGCAGGGCGGTGCGATAGCCCGCCGCCAGCCGCGCCAGCGAGGCCTCCCAGGTCCGTCCCTGGGTAACGGCGAGGCCGGCCTTGCGGATCCGGGCGTGCAGCGCGGGCTGCTGGGCGAGCCGCAGGATCCCCTCGGTCATGGCCGCGGGCTCGGGGCCGGTGAGCAGCCCCGTCTCGCCGTCGGCGATCAGCGAGGCCGGGCCGCCCTCGTTGACCGCGACCACCGGCAGTCCGCTGGCCTGGGCCTCGAGGATCACCTGTCCGAACGTGTCGGTGCGGCTGGCGAAGGCAAACAGGTCGGCGCTGGCGTAGGCGACGGCGAGGTCACGACCGCCCAACCACCCCAGAAACGTGGCGCTGTCGCCGAGCCGCTCGCGCAGCGCCGCCTCCTCGGGGCCGCCGCCGGCAAGCACGAGGTGCAGCCGCGGATCGCGCGAGCGAGCGGCCTCGAAAGCCTCTGCGAGGCGGTCGACGCCCTTCTCGGTGGTCAGCCGCCCGGCGTAGAGCACGTTGACCTCGCCGGCGAACCGTCCCGGCGTGCGCAGCCCGGGGTCAAAGCTCTCGATTCGACGCCCCGATCCCAGCGGGTGATCCGGGTCGCCGGGACACCGAGCTGCCCGAGCCGGATGTCCGACGCCGGGCTCGGTGACAGGACGGTGGGCAGGGCGCCATAGAAGCCGGCCAGTGCCGCGCTGGCCAGCGCCTCGATTTGCGCTTGGCCGCTGCGCACCCCGGCGTAGGCGGCCAGCTCGGTGTGATAGCTGCCGATCACCGGGAGCTCGAGCCACCCGAGCCAGTAGCCACGCGCCGATCCCGGCCGGGCCCGGCGAGCACAGGTGCACGAGGTCATAGCGGCCCTCGGCCAGCGCCTCGGTCAGCGCGGGCACCCCCGGCACGCCGATGTGCATCCCGCGGTAGTACGGAACCTCGATCTCGGCCACGGCGCTGAGCCTGCGGTCCACGTCGGCGTCGGTCCCGATCACCTCGACGTCGTAGCCCGGCACCCCGCGCTCGCGAATCTGCTGAATGGCGTGGGTGACCCCGTGCATCGTTCCCAGCCCGTCGGCGACCAGCGCGACCCGCGGCCGGTCGGAGTCGTTGCGGGTCAACTTGACCTTCTCGCGTCCGAGGAAGGCCGCCGCAGCGGCATAGGGGATCGCGGGCAGGCAGGCGTCGAACAGGACGGTCTGGGCGCGGCCGAGATCGAGTCCGGTCTCGGTCTTGCGATCACCTCGCCAACCGCCGCGCTGAGTTTGCGCTCGTGGATGCAGCGGGCGCGGCGCATCAGGTCCGGGTGGCCCAGGCGCCCATGCTGCAGCCGGGCGAGCAGCTCGTGCTCGTCGAGCGGGAGCTCCATGCCGGCCAACCAGCCGCGCAGCAGGGCGCGCGCGTCCTCGGGGCCAAGGTCACCGGTGCGCTGCCCGGTGCGCACGTCCCCTTCGCGCATGACTCGCTCGACGGTCCGCAGAACCGCGGCGGGGTTGCCGTGGGCGTCGGCCCGCCCGGCCCGGATATGGGCCAGGAACTCAGCCGGGGTGCCGGCCGGCGGGGTCTGCGTGAACGTACGGCCGATATCGATTCCGGCGTGGTCATCGGAGCCGCCCACGGCGGTGCCGCCATGGGTTTCGATGTCCACGAACGCCGGAAGGTTCAGCTCTTTGGCGCGCGACCCGTTGCGGGTCTCCCAGATCGGGAAGAGCTGAGCCAGGCGACGACGGTGACGCGCGGTGAGCGGCGCGCCGACCGCGTAGAAGGGGTGAGCGAGCGCCGCGGTGATCTCGTTGGCGTCCAGATACTCGGCGCACGCCTCGACATCATCGTTGTGGGCCTGCAGCCACTCATGGTCGGACTCGGTGATCCCCAGGCAGAGCACGTGCACGGCCCGAGGCTCACCACGGAAGGCGACGGTGAGCTCCTCGGAGATGAAGGTGCCGGGCAGGTGGGCGAGCGTCTGGACGCCCTGGATCGTGTCGTGGTCGGTGATGGTCACGAAGTCCATGCCCTGGGCCTTGGCCAGGGCGTACACCTCCTCCGGCGAGGTGGCGCATTCCGGCAGGTGCATAGAGCGCTGGACCCCGAGCTTTGAGAGCGCGGAGGCCGTCGAGTGAACATGGAGGTCACGCGACAGTTCTCGTTCATGGCTCACAGCATCCGGTGACTGCCGCTCGCGGCCGTGAAGAAGGCGCTCTCGTCCTGTGACCTTTCGGTGAACGTACGATGAGCGGGGTCCTGATCGTCGAATCTGGACTTCGTGCCGCTGACCCTCCAGGCCGACGAGCTGCTCTTGGCTCGTGGTGTGCTGCGCGTGGAGATCGGCCTGCGCCCGTTCGTGTTCACCGTCCGGCGCGCGGGTCGTCGCCTGCTGCGCGCCGGTGGCCTGTGGGCCGCCGAGGGGACGATCGGCGATCGATTCATCCAGCTCACCGAGGGCGTCGTGGCGGACGAGGCGCGCTCCCCGCCGGAACGCGCGGCCCTCGCCGAGGTCGCCCATCGGGGCGACGGCTGGGAGATCACCGATGCCTACGGATACGGACCGTCGCTGTGGGTCGCGCCGGTGCTCAAAGACGGGGCTCGCGAGCGCGAGGTCGCGCTTCCCCGCGGCCGCTGGATCGAGACGTGGTCCGGGCACGAGCTGCCGGGCGGAGCTGAGACGGTGGTGGCCGCGCCACTGGAGCGGATTCTCGTCTGGGTGCGTGCCGGCGCGGACGCTGGGAGTTGCCCGACGGCCGCGAGGTTCAGACCCGGGAGCGGTGACGGGCGTAAAGGCCGCGACGAGACGACTATCCTCGCCGCCGTGCACCTCGCTGCGCTCACCGGCCCCGAGCAGAGGGTGCTGGGCTGCCTCGTCGAGAAGCGCTGGACGACGCCCGACCAGTATCCGTTGTCGCTCAACGCCCTGCGTTTGGCCTGCAATCAGGCGACCAATCGCGATCCGGTCACCGACTACGGCGAGGCCACCGTGCGCGATGCCGTCCAGCGGCTGGCGCCCTACGGCCTCACGCGGCTGGCCAGCGGCCACCAGTCACGGGCGATCAAGTATCGGCATCTCGCCGAGGAGGGGCTGGGCCTGGACCGCCCCCAGCTGGCACTGCTGTGCGTCCTGCTCCTGCGTGGACCGCAGACCCCGGGCGAGCTGAAGTCGCGCAGCGAGCGGCTCTCGCCGACCACGCTGCCCGAGGTCGAACAGCGGTTGGGCGAGCTGATCGGACGCGGCTATGTGCGGCGGCTGGGTCGGCGCCCGGGGCAGAAGGAGGATCGGTTCGAGCAGCTGCTCGGCGGTGAGGACGAGTCGGTTGTGGAGGAGGGCACGGCGGTCGGCGCCGGTCCAGACCCGGACGACGACGGCTTGCGCCCGCCCGCGGACACCGAACCGCTGAGCGTCCGCGTGACCGCGCTGGAGGATGCGGTCCATGCGCTGCGCAATGAGCTGAGCGCTCTGCGCGAGGAGCTGGGCTGACGATGCCGGCGGCCGGACCGGCGCCCGAGCTCAGCTTCACCGACGGCCAGGTCGACCGCGGGCCCGGCGGCGAGATGATCGCGGCCATGCGGCGCGAGCTGGCGCTGATGTACGAGGGGCTCGATCTCGACAGCGCCGCGATGCCCAAGGCCGGGCCGGCGGAGCTCGGGCCGCCGCACGGGGCGTTCCTCGTCGGCTGGGTTGGGCAGGAGCCCGTGTGCTGCGGCGGGGTCAAACGCCTGCCCGACGGGGCGTCCGAGATCAAGCGGATGTACGTCGTGCCGGAGTGGCGAGGCCAGGGTGTCGCCCGCCGCCTGCTTTACGCGCTCGAGGACCGTGCCCGCGGCCTCGGCTACACGGTCCTGCGCCTGGACACGGGACCGCAGCAGGCCGGCGCGCAGCGGCTCTATGAATCCGAGGGCTACGTCGAGGTCGCCAACTTCAACGGCAACCCGATAGCGAGCTTCTCCGGCGAGAAGCGCGTGCCGAACGCCGGGCCGGGCCCGCCGGCGAGGACCCGCTAGAGGATCGCGATCTCGGAGTTGTCGCCGACCAGGAACCGGTAGGCGCGGGGCTGGCGGTCGTCACGGACAATCGTGACGTTGCGCCCCAGCAGCGAGGACTCGATCCGTCCGGCGAGGTTGCGCACCTGAGAGCCGCTGAGCAGGATCGAGTGCTCGATCTCGGCGTTCTCGATCACGCAGCCCTCACCAATCGCCGTGTAGGGGCCGACGTAGCAGTCGATGAGCACGGCGCCGGCCCCGATGATCGCGGGGCCGCGGACGGCAGAGCGCTCCAGGCGGGCGCCCGGCTCGATGATCACCCGACCGTCGACTCGCGAGTCGACCAGCTCACCCTCGACGCGGGAGTCGATCGTCTCGAGCACGAGCCGGTTGGCGGCCAGCATGTCGTCCAGGCGACCGGTGTCCTTCCACCAGCCCTTGACGATGTGGGGCTCGACGCGGAAGCCGCCGTTGACCAGGTGCTGGATCGCGTCGGTGATCTCCAGCTCCCCGCGCGGGGAGGGTTCGATCGCCCGGGCGGCGCGGTAGATCGCCGGTGTGAACATGTAGACCCCGACGAGCGCGAGATCACTCTGAGGCTCGCGCGGCTTCTCGACCAGCCGCACGACGGCACCGTTCTCGAGTTCGGCGACCCCGTAGGACTCGGGGTCGGGCACCTGCGTGAGCAGGATCAGGGCATCGGGCGTTCCGGTTTCAAACGCGGCGACGAGGTCCTTGATGCCGCCCTGCAGCAGGTTGTCGCCCAGGTACATGACGAACGACGCATCACCCAGGAACGGCTCGGCGGTCAGCACGGCATGCGCCAGGCCCGCAGGCTGATCCTGGACGATGAAGGTCACCTCGACGCCGAACTTAGAGCCGTCGCCGACCGCTTCCCGGATCTCGCCGCCGGTCTCGGGGGCGATGATGATCCCGATCTCCCGGATCCCGGCCGCCGACATCGCCTCGATGCCGTAGAAGAGGACCGGCTTGTTGGCCACCGGGACGAGCTGCTTGGCGCTTGTGTGGGTGATCGGCCGCAGCCGCGTGCCCTTGCCGCCGGAGAGGATGAGTCCCTTGAGCTCGCTCATGGCCGGCGAGCCTATCGGCTAGTAGCGGCCGGCAAGCTTGCGGTGATCCCAGCTGGCGGTGCGTTCGGGCACGAACCGGATCGCCACGCGCTTGGGCGCCTGGGCGGCGACCGCGGCCTCGATCTCGGGCGTGATTGCGCCGCCGCTGTAGCGGGCCAGCAGTTCGGCCCCGAGGCCGCTGACGACTTCCGGATCGCGGTGCAGCTCGGTGCGCGCCTCGATCATCACCCCGCGCAGCTGGTCATAGGCCTCACCCGCCTCGATCTGCAGCGTCGCCCGGGGGTCGCGCTCGAGGTTGCGGATCTTCTGGGACCGCGCGTACGTCCAGGCCCACAGCTCGCCGGCGCGCACGACGTACCAGAGCGGCATCAGGTGCGGCCAACCACGGGGTCCGATGGTCGCGCAGATGACG
>JALYTU010000087.1 GCA_030854125.1 Actinomycetota bacterium
GAACGCGACGGTGCTCGCCGCCGTGTCGGTCGCCGCCGACGGCCGGAAGGCGCGCACTCAGCGGGCCCGACGCCGAGTGATCGACGGGGCGGTCCGGGGCGTCTCGGAGGTGCTCGGCAACACCCCCGCCGTGGCCCGCCGTTCCTACATCGATCCGCGGGTGTTCGACCGCTACCTGTCGGGTTGGACGATCGGCGGTGAGCTGGATCGCAGCGGCGCCCTTGACGGCCCCGATGACCGGCGGCGGGCCCGGCTGGAGAAGGCCGTACTCGAGCTCTTGGACGACGCCCAGAGTTCGCCGGCGGTCGAGCGTTTCGCCCCGGCGCAGGCTGTGTAATCCGGCGCACCATCAATCCCCGACCCCCCAAACCGCCGCCGCCGCTGTGATAGAACGAGCAGGTCTGCGATTGGAGGAGGACCCAGATGCCGCTGTTAGAGGGCTCTGAGCCGCTGTCCGGCCCGGCCGGCACGGCAGAGCTGTTTCGCCGCTGGCAGGAGCGGCGGGATCGTCGTGCACGCGACGAGCTGATCGAGCGCTTCCTGCCCCTGGCTCGCAAGCTCGCGCGTCGCTACGCATCGGCCAACGAGCCGTTTGACGATCTCGTCCAGGTGGCCAGCCTCGGGCTCGTCAAGGCGGTCGAGCGCTTTGACCCGCGGCGCGGCTTCGCGTTCAGCTCGTTTGCCGTCCCCACAATCGTCGGTGAGCTCAAGCGCTATTTCCGCGACACATCGTGGGCTCTGCACGTCGACCGCAGTGCCCAGGAGCGGGCCCGCCGGATCGCCGACGCCCGGCGCGCGATCGGAGCCGAGCGGGGCCGCTCCCCAACCGTCGTCGAGCTGGCGGAGTACCTGGAGTGCAGCACCGAGGAGGTTCTCGACGGCCTGCAGATCAGCGAGGCCTACGACACCCTCTCACTCGACGCGCCACGGCCCAGCGAGGATCAGGGGACGGTGAGCCGACTGGACGCGATCGGCGACGAGGACGAGCGCCTGCAGCTGGTCGACGATCAGGCGACGATCTTCGCGGCGGCCCAGTGCCTGCCCGAACGCGAGCGCCAGATTCTGTTCCTGCGCTTCACCGAGGACCTCACGCAGACCGAGATCGCTGACCGTGTCGGGGTATCGCAGATGCAGGTGTCGCGTCTGCTACGGCGCTCGCTGCAGCGGCTGCGCGACATCTGCACCTGACGACTCAGCGGTCCGAGCCCTCGTCCTCGCTGGAGTGGGCCGAATCGGCCTCGCCGCCGGCGGCGCCGTGGGCGCTCTCGTCCCTGGGCGTGTCTTCGAGGATCCGCCCGGCCGAGTGCGAGTCCCCGTGGCTGGCGTTCTCGATCAGCGCCTCCTCAGACTGCTCAAAGCCCTCGGCCTCGCCCTCGCCGGACTCCATCAGCGGGATCTGGGCCGGATCGACCTGCTCACCGTCCTCGACGTAGGGCTGAGCGCCAGGGTTGCCACCGATGCGGCCCGCCTCGGCCGCGGCCTCTTGCTCCTGCTCACGTTCGAACTCGCTCATGTCACGCCTCCGGGTCGTTCGCTCTCGGGTACTCCAACCCAGTATGTCGCGGCCATGTCCTCGTCCCCGTGACCGGCTCGCTCGGCGGTGTGCAACCGGGCGAGGACTGCCTGCATGACCGGCAGCTCCAGGTCCGCGTCGGCAACCGCGCTCAGCAGCAAATCGGCGTCCTTGCGCGAGAGCGCCAGGCGGAAGGACGGATCCTCGAAGCTGCGCGACATCATCGCCGAGCCCTTGGCGCGGGCGTAGGCGAGGTCCAGCGGCCCCCCCTCGATCGCGGCGAAGAACAGTTGGGGATCGACTCCCAGCGCCTCGGCGACATTGATCGTCTCGGCCAGCACCGCGACGACCCCGACGATCCAGCCGTTGACGACCACTTTGACGCGCGCGCCGGCGCCGGCGCCTCCGAGCCACACGGTGCGGGCGCCAACGGACGCGAAGATGGGCTCGCACAGCGACTGAGCGCTCTCAGGACCGGATGCGAGGATCACCAGCTGGCCCTGCTCGGCAGGGGCCTTGGTCCCGAGCACGGGGGCGTCCACAAAGGTCACCCCGGCGTTATGCGCCAGCTCGGCGCAGCGCTCGGTGCCCTCGATGCCGATCGTGCTCATCTGGATCCACGTCGCGCCCTGGGTAAGCGTGGGAAGCGCCAGCCCGGCAATCTCGAGCACCGCCTCGGCGTCGCTGAGCATGGTGACCACGATCGCGGCGCCTTGCGCGGCGGCGGCAGGATCCTCGCAGCGCCGGGCGCCCGCCTGCAGCAGCGGGGCGGCCCGGTCGGCGGTTCGGTTCCACACGCGCAGGTCAAAACCGGCGGTGAGCAGGTTGCGGGCCATGGGCAGACCCATCGTGCCCGTGCCGAGAAACGTCAGTTCGCTCATGCGTGCGTGGCTACCCGGGCGCCCGGCCGGTAAACGGCACCACGGCGACGTGCAGATGCATCCGCAGCACGGTGGCTCGCTCATCACCGCGCAGCTCGACGAGGTCACAGATCTGGTTGATCAGCCACAGCCCGCGACCGTCGACGGCGTCCCAGTCAGGCCGGCGGCGTCCGGCGAGCAGGTCGGTCAGCGCGGAGGGGGTGACCACCTCGCCGACGACCTCGTCCCCGTCGCTCCACAGACGCACGGTGCACGTCCCGTCACCGTGCTTGAGCGCGTTGGACGCCGCCTCGCTGATGGCGAACACGAGGTCCGAACGCCGCTCGCGGTCAAGGCCCTGGGCGACCGCGTCGCCGGCGACGGCATGACGCAAAGACTGCAGATCGCCGCTGAAGGCATGCTCGCTGATCGGCTCGATCGGCTCGGGCTGGGGCCAGCGTGCTCCCGTGGCGACTTCCAGCGGCGCGTCGTAGCGTGGGCTGGCCCGGCGCCGGCCCGCGTCGTCGACCAGTTGTGGGTGGGTCAGCTCAGCTCCGGTGAGCACCGCATCGTCCAGCCGCGCAGCATCGTAGGGGCACAGCGCGGAGACCGGGGCGCCGGCCAGCTCGTGATTGAGCAGCGCCTCGTGACGCAGACATTCCGTCGTCTCGGCGTAGCTGCGGCCGGGCCAGACGGGCTCGCCGATCACCCGCACGGGGCCGGAATGGAGATCGATCCAGTCTTGGTAGACCGACAGCAGACAGCTCGGATTGCGCCCGAGCTCGAGCATTGACTCCCACTGGACCTCAGCGGCTCGCGCCGCGAGAGCGCGCTGGGCGCACTGGAGACTGTCGGGAGGCAGCACCGCGAGCACCGGCTCGCCCGCGGTCTGCCCCGCGCAGACGAAGGCCGAAACCTGCTCGGCAAAGGCCTCGGGGGTTCGATACAACAGCGCCTCGTGGATGAGGTCTCGGTCCTGTGAACGCGGCGGGAGCTCCTGCGTGGCCATCACCATCACCGTCTCTGACGTCGAGGTCTTCGTTGGAACCGTTTCCCGGTCGAACGGTCTCCAAACCCTCGCCAGGCCGCGACCGGTGACGGACCGGTCCGCATATCGGTAGGCTCGGGCCAGCGTGCACAGCGATTTTCGGGTAGACGTGCGTACCGACGGCCGGGCGGCGATCATTGCGGTCAGTGGGGAGCTTGACCTCGCGAGCGCCCCGGCGCTGGAGGCCAAGCTCGAAGAGGCCGGCAGGTCCGAATCTGAGCTGCTCGTGCTCGACCTGCGCGAGCTGGAGTTCATGGATTCCACCGGCCTCAGCGTCATCGTCAAGGCGCACCAGCGCCTCAGCGAGCAGGGCCGGAGCCTGTGCCTGATCCGGGGACCTCAGCAGGTGCAGCGCCTGCTCGATCTCACCGGTGTGGCCGAGCGGCTCACGCTCGTCAACTCCCCCGAGGAGATCCTCGGCGGAGTCTGAGTTGCCGGATCACTGACGGCGGTCGGCGACCATCACCCGGACCCGCTCTCCCGGGTCGCCGAGCTCGATCGTCAGCTCGTCACTGAGCAGGGCAAGCGGCGAGCCCGTTCCCGAGGCCGGCTCGGTGAGGTGGTCACTGGCCCCGGTACGAAACGGGCCGACCTCAAGCTCGAGTCTCCGTTCACCGGCGCACAGGCGCGCGTCGATCCGGCCGTCCAGGGCCGCCTCACCGGCGTGAGCGGCGAGGGCGTCGGTAATCAGGTACACGTCCGAGAAACGGTCCAGCGAGAAGTGGGCGGTGGCGGCCAGGGTCCGTGCCATCCGGCCCAGGACCGAAGCCAACAGGCTGATCGGGGAGACCGACAGCGCCACCTCGTCGGCAGCCGTCGGCGGCCAGCCATGATCGGGTCCGGGTATGTCCGGGGCCTGCAGGAGCGTCCGTCCCTGGCGGACGGCCGCGAACTCCATCTCGATGCAGGTCCCGCCCTCGGGCCCCCGGCCGAGGGTGACGCTCTCGGTCAGGGCCCGGATGACCGACAGACCGATCCCGGGCCCGGAGTCCTCCCCGGCCGGGGGCATCCCCACGCCGCGGTCGGTGACGGCGATCCGGACGACCTCGGAGCCGGCAAAGACCGTGATGTCCATCGGGCCGGCGTCGCCCCGGTAGGCGTGCAGGACCACGTTGTTACACGCCTCGCTGACCGCGGTCTTGACGTCATCGAGTAGCTCGGCTTCGATCGAGAGCGGCTCAGCCACCCCCGCGAGCATGCCGCGAACGATGGTCAGAACCTGCGGCCGGCTTGCGAGCTCGAGGCGGACAGTCGGGGATTGCGTTCTCACTCCTGTCTCAGCGGATGCCCGGCGGCGGGGCCGACCAAACTCCCTAGCCGCGGTCGCTAGCGGGACTCGGGTGCGGTATCAGCCGCAGCGAGCTCACCGAGGCGGGCGATCGCCCGGCGCAAGATACGCGAGATCTGCATCTGAGACACGCCGATCTGCTCGGCGATCTCGGTCTGGGTGAGGTCGTGCACGAACCGCAGCGCCAGCACCTGGCGCTCGCGAGCGCTGAGCTGCTCGGCGGCCGCCCCCACCGTCAGGCGCGTCTCGATGCCCTTCAGGCGCGGATCGTCAGCGCCGATCGAGTCGACGAACGTTCCGCTCTCGCCGTCACCATCGTCACTGGGAGCGTCCAGCGAGGCGGCGTGATGCGCCCGCGAGGTCTCCAACGCGTCCAGGACCTCCTCGAGGCTGAACTCCAGATACTCGGCCAACTCGGACACGGTCGGTGCATGGCCGCTGTCGGCGCTCAGTCGATTCTGCGCATTCTCGACCTTGACCGCCCGCTCCTGGGCGCCCCGGGGGACATGCACCGCCCAACCCTGGTCGCGGAAGTAGCGCTTGAGCTCGCCCATGATCGTGGGCACGGCGAACGATGAGAAGGCGGTTCCGCGCGAGGTGTCGAATCGGTCAACCGCCTTGACGAGCCCGAGGCTCGCGACCTGGAGCAAGTCGTCGAACGGTTCGCGAGCGCCGCCGTAGCGCCGTGAGAGCTTACGAGCGAGCGGCAGGTAGCGCTGGACGAGCTCGTCCCGGGCGCGCTGCTCGCCGCGCGTCTGCCAACGTTCGAACAGCACCTCGGTTTCGCGCCGCGTGAGGATTCCCGCCCCGCGCCGCAGCGCAGCGCCCGTGGAGACCGACGTGGCAGACATCGGTTCTGGTTTACCCGTTCGCCCCATGCTCAACCAGACCCTGCTGTCTTGATTCTTTAGGGAAACCAGGTGCGAACGTCATGTTGCAGTAACCTATACGAAACGTATGGACTCTGTATCCCCCTCCCGACGGCGGCACGGTCCGATTCCGGGGGGGGCAGAGGGCTACTTCGGTCCTGACTCGATGATTCGCCGGGTGCAGGGCGAGCGCGCGGTGGCGCTATCAGGGCCCCGGGCGCTGCTCATGCAGGCCGCTCATCCACTGGCCGTGGCCGGGCTGCTCGCCCACTCCGGGGCGCTGGACGACCCGTACGTCCGCCTCGCGCGCACGGCCGAGGTCATGAGCCTGATCACCTTCGGCCCTCGGCGCGAAGCCGACCGAGTGACGCGTCGCGTGCGCGCCATGCACGGCACCGTGCGCGGCCGCCTTCCCGACGCCGTCGGGCCGTTCCCCGCCGGCACGCCCTACCGCGCCGACGACCCCCGGTTGCTGATGTGGATCCTGTACACGCTGGTCGACTCCTCGATCCTCGTGTACCGGACCTACGTCGGACGACTCAGCCGTGACGAGCAGGCCGAGCTCTGGGAGGACTACAAGATCCTCGGCGAGCTGTTCGGGCTCGCACCGGCCGAGATGCCGGCTTCGCTCGTCGATCTGCAGACCTATGGGCGCGACATGCTCGCCAGTGACGAGCTGACCGTCGGCGATTGGGCGCGCCGGCGCGCGCGCGCAATCGTGCTCGAGCCGCCCGTACCCAACCTCGCGCGTCCCCTGCTTGAGACGGTCAACTTCATCACCGTGGCCCTCCTTCCCGATGTGATTCGCCGTCAGTACGGCTTTGCGCCGCTACCGCCGCCTGCGGTGCGCCGGGCGATGGTCACGGCCGGCGCGCTGTACGTTCGGCGCGGGCTGCTCCCCTTCCTCCCGGCCCAGATCCGTCAGGTCCCCGCAGCCCGCCGGGCCACGCCGGTCGCATTCGCACAGCCCACGCCGTAGCCTCTCCGAGCTGTGACGAGGCTGGCGGTCGTCGGACACGTCGAATGGGTCCAGTTCCTGCCGGTCGCGCGCTTCCCCGCACGCGGCTCGGTGACCCCTGCCGGGACAGCCTTTGCCCACGCCGGCGGGGGAGCGGTCGTCGCCGCCGTGGTGATGGCCGAGCTCGGGGCCGAGGTGGACTTCTTCTGCGCGCTCGGAAAGGACGCCAACGGCGAGGCGGCGGCAGCTGAGCTGACCGCGCGCGGCGTCCGCGTTCAGGCGGCGTGGCGCGACGGCCCCACCCGTGGGGTGGTCACGCTGCTCGAGCCGAGTGGGGAGCGCACCATCATCACCCTCGGCGAACGACTGGAGCCGCGGGGCGTCGATCCGCTGGACTGGGACCGTCTCGAACATGCGGCCGCCGTCTACGTCACCGCTGCAGATGCGGGGGCCGCGCGGCAGGCGCGGCGCGCGGCGACGCTCGTGGCCACGCCGCGCGCTCGTGACGGACTGCGCGACGGCCAGGTCGCGATCGATGCGCTCGTCTACAGCGCCGGCGATCCGGACGAGCTGGACTGGGCCCGGCGACTGCGCGATCAGACACGGCTGATGGTGGAGACCGAGGGCGCGGCCGGAGGGCGCTGGTGGGGACAGTCCGAGGGCCGCTGGCCGGCCGTTCCGATGGCAGGCGAGCCGCAGGACGACTACGGATGCGGGGACGCGTTCGCGGCCGGCTTCACCGTCGGCCTGGCCGACGGTGAAGCCGTGCTCGGCGCCGCGGAGATCGGCGCGCAGCGGGGCGCCGAGATGCGCACGCGCGCGGGCGCCCCCTGAGATCCGAGGCGGGCAGACACTCGCTCTTCCGTCCGCCCCTGAGACGAACATGTGTTCGTGTCATCTAGCGGCCCCGCCGTCCTCCACGCCGATCTCGATGCGTTCTACGCCTCGGTCGAACAGCGCGACGACCCCGCCCTCCGGGGTCGGCCGGTGATCGTCGGCGCTGGCGTCGTCCTCGCGGCCAGCTACGAGGCCCGGGCTCGGGGCGTGCGGACGGCGATGGGCGGGTCACAGGCACGACGTCTGTGTCCGGAGGCGATCGTGGTGACACCGCGAATGTCGGCCTACACGGAGGCCAGCCGCGCCGTCTTTGCCGTGTTCGAGCGGTTCTCGCCCACCGTCGAGGCACTCTCGATCGACGAAGCGTTCCTCGACGTCCGCGGCCTGGAGCAGATCATCGGCTCGCCGCGGGAGATCGCGGTGGCGCTGCGCGCTGAGGTGCGCACACGGGTCGGACTGGCGATCACCACCGGACTGGCCGGGACGAAGTTCCTGGCCAAGGTGGCCAGCGGCGTGGCCAAGCCGGATGGCCTGCTGATCATCCCCACCGGCGCCGAGCTCGCATTCCTGCATCCCCTCCCGGTGCAGCGGCTGTGGGGCGTGGGCCGGGTCACTGCGGCGCGACTGCACGAGGCAGGGATCACCACTGTCGGTCAGGTGGCGGCGTTGCGCGAGGAGGACCTGGTCGAGATGCTCGGCCGCGCGTCGGGACGCCATCTGCACGCGCTGGCAC
>JALYTU010000088.1 GCA_030854125.1 Actinomycetota bacterium
GGTCAGGTGAGCCTGGTGGCGTCAAACCTGGGTTGGCGCACCCACGAGCTGGTGATCCTGAAGCTGGCGGGCGGAGCCGCCACCGGCCGTCGCGTGCCCGCCGCCAACGGCAAGGTCGCCGAGACGGGCAGCCTGGGCGAGGCCTCGCGTAGCTGCGCCAGCGGGACCGGGGATGGGATTGCCAGTGGCAGCGTCGGCTGGACAACTCTGACCTTGACCCCGGGGCGCTACGAGCTGATCTGCAACCTGCCTAACCACTACGCCGACGGAATGTACGCACAGCTGACCGTCACCTGAGCCCACGGGGACGTCGTACTCGCCCGAAACGATGATCCCCAGGACGATCAGACCGACGCATACGGCCTCTCCAGCGGGGGACCGATGCTCACGGGCAGGCCGGAACCTGCATGCCCCAAACGCCTCGTTTGCGCTTCGATGCGAGAGTGCTCGCCTCTTGCTGGGGTCGATCAGCGGCATACCGCCGCGCGGAGCTCAGTGAGCGTGACCATCAATGTGCGCGGGATGGCGCTCAGCGCGTGAGAGCCGAAATGCTCGTAAAAGAGCCCGGCGGCGTGCAGCGCTGTCTGAACGAGGACCTCATGCGAGGTAGCCGGCGGGGGGCGCAGATGGCGCCAGTAGCCGACGAGGCTCGCCGGCTGCCGGTTTGTTGCGGCGGCGGATCCTTGCTGTCGCCTGTGCCAGGACGCCGGCCGTCCTCAGACGGCGGCAGCATGGCGACGATCAAGACGGAGAGTTCGGGGTCAGCGCGGCTGATCTGGCCGCGCAGCGGGCCGGTTTGATCGGCGCGACTCGCGCTACCGGCAGGATGAGCAGCGGGGAGTGCGCATTCGAGCCAACGGAGTCCGGACGTCGTAGAGCAGGACCGTGACCCGTCAGCTGTCGACGTGGCTTGAGCAAGCACCCGTGGTGATCGCGCCAACGCGAAGAGGAGCGGCCAGAATACATAGGAGGTCTGCCTTGAAGCGCTCAGATCTTCGTCGCCTCGGTCGCGAGTGGCGGATGGCTGTCGCGGACAGCCCGCGAACGCGTGAGCGTGGCAGGATCTTCGTGAGGGATACCGGAGCCCGCCAGAGGATCGCTGAGCGGCTCATCGTGGTCGTGGGGAAGGGTGGGGTGGGGAAGTCCACGGTTGCCGCGGCGCTGGGTGTCGCCGCGGCGCGGCGTGGGCTCCGAACGATCGTGGCTGAGGTTGCCGGGCGTTCAGATGTGGTGAGCGTGCTGGGGGCACCGGCTCCTGATCGGCTGCGTGAGTCTGAGCTTGAGCCGGGGTTGCACCATGTCAGCATCGACCCACGGAGCGCGATCGAGCAGTATCTGCACGACGAGGTCCCGGGACGGCTCCCGGCCGCGATCCTTCTCCGCAGCCGGGTTTTTGAGCTGCTGGTCGCGGCCACGCCGGGGATGGGGGAGCTATTGACGATCGGTAAGGTATGGGAGCTCACGCAGCGACCGCGGGGCAGGTCGAGTGACCGGCCGTATGATCTCGTCGTGTTAGACGGTCCGGCGAGCGGCCACGCGGTCGGCCTGCTCACGGCACCGCGGACGTTCAGTTCGGTTGCGCGTTTGGGGCCAATCGCCCGTCAGGGTGCCGCGATCGACAGGATGCTTCGAGATCCGCGGCTCACACGTGTGATCGCGGTTTGCACGCCTGAGCAGATGGCGGTCAGCGAAACGCTTGGCCTGCGCGCCTGGCTGGCGGAGGAGCAGGGCATCGCACTTGACAGCGCGTTGTGAACCGGCTGTTCCCCTCGCGTTTCAGTGTGGCGGACGGGGTGGCGCTTGCCTCTGCGCCGGATGATCCGGCGGTGCGCTCCGCGCGCTGGTTTCATGCTCGCGCGCGGACGCAACAAGCGCAGCTTGGCCGACTACGGAGAGGGTTGGAAGGTGTGCGCTGCACAACACTGCCATTCCTCTTCACCGCTAACGTGGACCGCGCTGACGTCGAGCGCCTTGTCGGCGTGCTCGACCGGTCGCTTCTGTGAGCACGCTCGCTGACCGGCTCGCCGGCAAGCGCGTCATTATTTGTGCGGGAGCCGGCGGCGTCGGCAAGACGACTGTGTCGGCAACGGTCGCGCTCGGGCTCGCTGCCGGAGGGAGGCGCGTCGCGGTCGTGACCATAGACCCGGCTCGCCGCCTTGCGGAGGCGCTTGGCCTCGATCGGCTTGGCAACGAGCCCCGTCTGGTGGATCCTGGCCTGTTTAGCGCGTCGGGTTTGCAGATGGGAGGCGAGCTCTGGGCGATGATGCTCGATGCCAAGCGCACATTCGATGACCTGATCGCTCGGCTCGCACCCGATGTGCAGACGCGCGACGAGATTCTCGCCAATCCGATCTACCGGCACATCTCGGGCGCGGTCGCCGGGTCGCAGGAGTACACCGCGATCGCGAAGCTGTTCGAGCTCGAGCACGAGAGCGATTTCGACGTGATCGTGCTCGACACGCCGCCGTCGCGCAACGCGTTGGACTTCCTTGATGCGCCCGAGCGCCTGACCGGGTTTCTCGAAAGTCGCGCGCTCACTGCGTTCCTCGCGCCGACTCGCTACACCACGCGTATCGTCGGCGTGGCCTTCGCTGCCCTTCGCCGTGTCACTGGCGTTGGTCTGCTCGAGGATCTCAGCACGTTTTTTGAGCTGCTGAGCGGCTTGGTCGGCGGCTTTCGTGAGCGCGCCTCGGATGTCAGGGGACTGCTCACCGACCCAGCGACCGCGTTTTTGGTCGTGACCTCACCGGAGCGCGCAGCGATCGACGAGGCAATCTTCTTCGCGGCGGAGCTCGACCGCAAAGGGATGCATCGATGCGGCCTGATCGTGAACCGCGTCCACCCGCTAGAACTTGACGAGCGCGACACGGCCGTCACGACGGCCAGGCTTGCTCCCGCGCTCGGCGCAAGGCTCGCGGGAGAGGTTGCGCGGACGCACGCGGACGTGCAGCTCCTCGCTCGCAGAGACGCCGCGGCAGTCGAGCGGCTGCGAGGAGCACTCCACGACGCTGACCCAATTTCTCTCACCGACCGGACCGCGACTTGCACGATATCGGCGGCCTGGTTGATCTCGACAGCGAGCTGTTCGGCCGGGGCCACCACGGATAACAACTTCTTAGACCTGCAGGCGCCACGGCGGCGAACTACTGACGCCTGCTACGTGAACCTGCGGATGTGACCGCTCACGCCGGCGCCTAACGTGGTCAGCACGATGCGATCCTCAGAACATGGACCGACGATCGTCGTCGGCTATGACGGCTCAGAGGCCTCCCGAGCTGCGATCGCCCTGGCGGCAAGCCGCGCTGGTCGCCGAGGGCACATCGTCGTCGTTCACGCCTACGATCTCCCTCCAGATTTCCTCGGCTCTCCCAACTTCGACGACCTCCTGACTCGGCGCCAAGCCCACGGACGGTCGCTGCTCGATGCCCTCCCGCGCGTAGGCAACGACGAGCTGCTGGACACGGACTACGAGACGGAACTCATCGGTGGCGCGCCGGCGGAGGCCATCGCGAACGTGGCGCGCGTGAGAAATGCTGACGAGATCATCGTCGGCGCGCGCGGCCTCGGCCGGTTACGGGCGCTGCTCGGCAGCGTGTCTCACGAGCTGCTGCACACCGCCGACCGCCCCGTCGTGGTGTCCCGTCCGCGGCCGTGCACCGAGACGAGCAGGCGACGCGATCGGCTCCTTGAGCCGGCCAGCAAACGTCAAAGCCAGCAGGCCAGCACCCTGCGAGATTGAGCGCGATCCCGGCTCAGCACCTCTCTCCTTGACACGCTCAGGCCCACCAACAGGATTGCGCCGGCCGCGGCGACCGCCAGCGTGGCCAGATGCAGATAGAACGTCTTTCCAGTTGCGTTTCGACGCGAACCCCAATGCAGGTTAAGGAGGCAGCATGGAAGGATTCAACCCCGATGAGACAATGCGGGACGCCGTAGTTCGCGAGCTTGAATGGGATGCGAGATTGGATGCCCAACACATCGGCGTGACCGCCACCGACGGGGCGGTGACGCTCTCCGGGCACGTAGCGAGCTACTCCGATCGACGGTGGGCGGTTAAGGCCGCGGAGCGGGTCTATGGCGTCCGGGCCGTCGCCGACGAGATCGAGGTCAAATTGCCGGCAGCGAGCGTGCGCGACGACTCGGACATCGCCGAGGCGATAACCCGGTTGCTGAAGTGGAGCACGGCGATTCCGGCCAGCGTCAAGGCCGAAGTCCTCAAGGGGCACGTGACCCTCCGCGGGGAAGTGCAGTGGCAGTACCAGCGCGACGAGGTCGAGCGTTCGATCCGCTATCTGGCGGGCGTCCAAAGCGTGAGCAACGCGATCGCGATCAAGTCCCATCAGGTCGATGCGGCCGACGTGGTGCAGCAGGTAGGCGACGCGATCAAGCGGATGGCAGCGATCGACGCCCGCTCGGTCTGGGTAACAACCAGCGGCGGAACGGTCCGTCTGCACGGCCACGTTCATTCGTTCGCCGAGCGGCGGACCGCCGGCCTGGCGGCAGCGTCGGCCCCGGGCGTCTCCCACGTCGAGAACGAGGTGCTGGTCACGCCGTAACAGTCGTGGCTGCGCGTCCGCGCATACCCCCGCACCGTCCACTCCGTCCGACGACACCCCGCGCCCCTCTCTCCCGGCGCGAGAGTCGCCGGCGGAGGCTTTGAGGACGTGACGGTGACGGCGTGTTGCGGTTGACGCTCGCGGGTAGTCAGCCCCAGCGGGCTGAGATAGTTGACCGCGCCTCAGCTCAGATCGTGGCCCCGCTGACTTAGGGCTTGCGCAGGATTAACTGCTTGGTCTGGTGGGATCGACTGTCCCGCGGATGCCGTGAGCCCGGCGCGTAGTGCTCCGCCGATGTCGGATTCGATGTCATCGCCGACCATCGCCGCCGTAGCCGCGCTCACGCCGAGGTCGGCGAGCACCTGGTCGAAAAAACCGAGGCTCCCTGGCGGTTTCAGGCGTCTGCTGGACCATCTGGACCCTGGGCCGCCGCGGGACGTCGAAGTCATGACCCCGGAGCGGTTGGCCAATCTGCTGCGTCACGACACCCGACGGGTGCTGGATCGATTCGGCATGTTCATCTTCGATGAGGCTCAACAGCTGAAGGAGTCTGGCCGCGGGTTCGTCCTCGAGTCGACGATCGCCATGCTGGATTACCTCACGCGCGATACCAAGCACCGGATCGTGCTGATCTCGGCGGCGATGGGCAATGCCGGGGCGATCGCCTCATGGATCAGCCCCGACGGAGAATCGCCGCTGTTGCATGAGTCGGCGTGGCGCGGTCCTCGTCGCTTGCACGCGGTCTTCACCACTGAGGCCGCGTGGGACACCACCATCGTCCGCCAGCTTAAGATCACGAAGTCGACGAAGTGGCCGTACCGCCACACCACCGAGCTCAGCGGCCTCATCCGGCTCCGGCTGGCCAACGGCCAGACCACGCGACTGACCACTGGTGAGGACACCGGATGGAGGCTGGTCCGTAAAGCCAAGAGCCCCGATCTGCGTCCGCCCGAGACGGAGAAGGACGGCGCGTCGACCCGCCAGTACAAGATCGCCGCGGAGATGATCAGCCTGCTCGGGCACGCGGGTTCGGTATTGATCGTCGCCTCGACCCGCGCTCAAGCTCAGCAGCTTGCCCAGAGCCTGGCCGAGGCGGGGCAGGAGCAGCCTGCACTCGCGCCCACCGTCGACTTTGTCCGAGGTCAGCTCGGGGCGGACCATCCGCTGGTGAAGTCGCTGCTCGGAGGGGTGGGGTTCCACCACGCTGGGCTGCCCACAGAGGTCCAGGAGACCCTCGAGCAGGCCGTCCGCGACGACGTGCTGCCGTACCTGACCTGCACGTCCACGCTTACCGATGGCATCAACCTCCCGGTCCGTACCGTCGTCATCTACGACACGCCCTACGAGGGACAGCCCGAGGATGTCAAGCTGCGGGGGGCCCGCCTTGTCAACGCCATCGGACGAGCCGGGCGGGCCGGCAAGGAGACCGAGGGGGTGGATCGTGCTCGCCCGAGCCGCCGAGCCAAGCGAACGCGACTTCACCGACTTGGACCCCGACGCCGGCACCCTTGCCGTCACCTCCTCGCTGATCACCGACGACGCACTCGAAGAGCTCGCCGCCCTCGAGTACCAGCTCCGCGACGATGAGGACGCCATCTTCCGCGATGGGGGGCGGGCGACCACGAGCTTCATCAGCTTCGTGTGGCTCATGCTCACCGTCGAGGAAGAGCGCGGCACCGAGCCCGACGAGCTCGACCTAGCCGACATCGTCGACTCGACCCTGGCCGCCACCCAGTCGCTGCCGGCCCGACGCGGTTTTCTCCGCGTCGCCGAGGCCGTGCAGCGCCGATACCGGGAGTCGGACTCCGCCGCCCGCAGACGCTGGCCCCGCACCGGCACCAGCGTCGGATCGGCTCGCATCATCGATCGACTCGCCGGGGAGATTGTCGCCATGATCCTGTCGCGCGCAGAGGCCGGAATGGATGACGATCCGGAGTTCCTGCTGCAGTTTCCGGTTGTCCTGGAGACCCTGTTGGAGCTTTCCGAGGCGCCTGCGTGGCGATTCCGGACCACCGTCCGCGGCGCCGACATCGATATCGATCCTGGAACGGTGTTGCGCGATTGGCGCCGCGGCATGGAGCTCGCCGAGCTCGCCGACACACACCTGGCCAGCGTCACCACCGCGAGCTGGCGGATCGAGCAGATGGTCGACGCCGTGGCCAGCCTGTTCGAGCACTACCTCTCCTGGACCGTCGGTGCGGTTGTCGAGCTGGTGAATCTGCAACTCGCCGATCATAAGATCGACGCGCCGTTGTGCCCCGAGCTGGGCGGCTACATCCGCTATGGCGTCAACAACCCGAACGCGCTGATCCTCATGAGCTCCGGCATTCGATCCCGCCGCCTCGCCCGCACGATCGCCGTGGATCTCCCAGACGAGCTGCCGAGCGGTCCTGACAGCCTTCGAGAGTTCCTCGCGCCGATGGGGGTCGCCGGGTGGCGCGACCGGTACACCGCGATGGCGTCAGAGATCCTCGACCTGCTCGAATTCGCCCGAGTACGCCGCCGTAGCCTACTGCGGGCATTGCTGGAGACTGGCACTGTCGACGTCGACCTGCCCACGCTGAGCCGGGCTGCCCGATTTCGCCAGCTCACACTGGAGGCCGAGCGAAACGCGCCAGAGCCTGCGCCGCTGGCTCTCTACGACGGCAACGAGTTGATCGCAACGATCGCATCACAGGACCACGCCGACGTCCACGAGATCCTCGAAACCGGCGTCGGGACCAGGCTGGCGATCAACGCCACCGCGGATCCTCCGACACTCACGATCACGCTCACGCTGCGCGATGGTGGTTGACGCGCGCAGCTGACCGACCGACGTTGCCAAACGCTACCCGCCAGCGACTAGTTGATGAGGCAGGAGTCTCTCAGAATGAGATCTGCGGGCGACTACTTTTCTCAGACAACCAGCGCATGGCCCACAGACCCAACAAGCCGAGGATCCAAGCGGCCAGGACCGGGGCCGTGACCGCGAGTGCGACCCCGGCGACCATGCCGCCCTTGCGCCCCACAGCCGCCAGCCCCGAGGAAACCCCAGCCGCGCCATAGCCGGGAACACCCAGCGCCCCGACGGCGTAGACGACCGTGCCGGCCGTGGCGACGGCACCGCCGATACCAGTGGCACGTCCCACCCGACGGGCCGCCCGTTCTTCATCGGGCAGGTAGGGCTTGTCCGCCAAGGCAAGGCGCAGCGTGCCGACGCCGGTGACGGCCCCGAAGGTGGCGACGGCTGCAACACCGCCGGCGGGAGAACCGCCGATGGCTTTGAGACCGGACATGGTGTTCGCAGCACTGGTCGGCGTCGCCTTTCCGAAACCGGCGACAGCTTCCTTCGCCAGGCGCGGCGCGACCTAGTGGGCGACGAAGCCACTTGCGACCGAGGCTACGGCCTGCACCTGCGCACTGTCGTGTTGGCCGGTCATGCACCAGGTGGCGAAGTGCTCGCAGTTGTTGGCCAGCAGGTGGTAGCCAGATTTGCCGATCATCGACTCCGCCCGCTCGACAATGACGTTGGGCTCATCGCAGCGGCCGTACGGGCG
>JALYTU010000089.1 GCA_030854125.1 Actinomycetota bacterium
TCGCTGTCGTCCTCGTCGGCCTCAGCGGCGGCAGCGTCGAGTTCCGCGGCGATCAGGGCGTCGTCCTCGGCACGGAGATCGATCTCATCATCGAAGTCGGGGCCGGCGGGAGCGCCATCGGAGTCCTCTCCGGACGCGAGACTCTGCTCGCGCTTGAAGGTTTGAATCTGTTGAACGGTGACCTCGAGCTGATGGGCGATCCAGGCATCGGTGCGTCCCTGACGCACCCAGGCGCGGATGCGGTTGAGCTCCGGTCTTAGTGATTTGCGGGCCATAAGGCGCGGAGATTAGTACAGGCGGCGGCCGCGACATCGGCCCGTGCCCCGCCGACCCTCCATGCCGCCGGGGCAAAAGCCCCATGCGTGGCCTCAGGGCACCGGTGAACGCTTGGTTGTCCGACGTCGTTCGCGATATGCTGCCGATCCGGCGGGTGGGTTGGATTCCGTACGTGCACGCCGTGGTGACCGAAAGCAGCCGAGCAGGAGGCACGCTTATGCTGGTCCTGACCCGTAAGTCAAATCAAAGCATCATGATCGGGGACGACATCGAGGTCTCGGTGCTCGCGATCATGGGCGAGAAGGTGCGTATCGGGATTCAGGCCCCTCGCGACGTGCCCGTGTTCCGCCGCGAGGTCTACCTCGAGATCCAGCAGGAGACCGCAGCCGACGACGGCAAGGGCGCGCGCGAAGAGGTCGACGCGGCGCTACGGGGCCTGGGCGAGGATCCGGCCAGCTGACGAGTGATGCCGGGGGCGGGCGCCCCCCCGCGCGCGCTGCCGAGTCAGGACTCCCGACACTGGGTCGGAAATGCTCAACTGAGCAGCAGGTACAGCGTCTCGAACATCGCGCCGGTGACCAGCACGGCGGTCGCGACAAGGGTCAGCACGAGCACCCAGTAGCGTGTCGAGCTGCGCTTGCGGCTGCGCTCGTGCGAGCGGACGCGCGACCGCCGCACGGCGTGCCGCCGTAACGTTTCTCTGCGGTTCCGGTCCTGTTGCGACTCGTGCCGAAACTCCTGCTCGAGCTGCGCAAGGCTCTGGCGCATCTTCATCGCCACGAGGGCGAGGCTACCAGTAGCTCACCATGACGGGAGGGCCGAGACCGGGCCCGTCCCGTCACCATCCAAACGGTGAGCGGCCAGAACGCGGTGCGCTCAGGAGAACTTCAGTGGACCTGCGCGCCCTCGTACACCGAGACGAAATGCAGGTAGTTATCGGCGATCTGTGACGCAGCGGCGGGGCGATCGAGATCCTTGGCGAGAAAGCTCTTCAGTGCGTCCCACCAGATCGAGCGGCCGATCGCAAACCCGATGAAGCCGTCCACGGTGGCGGCGGCCTCCAGCCACTGCTCGACCTTCTCGGTCGAGGCACCGCGGCCGAGCAGCACGCACGGGACCCCCTCGCGACCCTCACCCGAACGGGCCTGCTCGGCGAGCATGACCGCGTCGTCACGGGCGTCGACGCCCTCGATCTTCCAGATGTCGACCTCGATGCCGAAGTCCTGGATCGCCTCGATCGCGCGGCGCATCAACTCGGGGCGCAGCTCGGCGTCGTAGCGGTCGGTATCCCCGTCCAGGGAGGCGAGCTGGCCGTCGGTAGCCGGGACGAGCAGCTCGAAGAGGAATTTGCGCCCGTTGGCGTGCAGCCAGTCGGCGAGCTCCTTAAGCCGCTTGAGCTGGCGCTCGTTCATGGTCACGTCGTCGTCGTCGGGGTTGTAGCGGACGAGGACCTTGGAGAAGTCCGGATCGAAGTCGAGGATGTGCTTGCCGAACTCCGAGTCGTATTGGAAGTCGAACTCGTTCTGGCCGGACTTCTCGACCGGCATCGCGAGCTTGAGCCCCTGCTCATGAGCCTGGGTGGGAATCTCGCCGCCGAACTGCTCGTCCACGAGCACCCCCGTCTGCGCGGCCTCGGCCCCGCGGGAGACCGCCTGCGCCATGCCCTCGTAGATCAACTGCTTGGCGTCGGCGATCGTCTCGGTCTCCTCGGGGGTCGGATCACCTTCGATCCCGAACATCTTCTTCTGGAATGACCCCCGGTGGTCGAAGGCGAGGATGTAGAGCTTCCCGTCGTAGCCGAGTGCCATGACTCTCCTTGGTTTCAGTGCGGTCGTGTTCGCCAAAGTCTAGGGCCGTCACCGCCGCCGGGGAGTCGCGGATCGCCCCGTGCGTCCCGGCAACCCCGTACTCTCTGGACCCTGTGGAGCATCGCTTCTCCGGACATGCCTACACGCTCGGGATCGAGGAGGAGCTGATGATCCTCGACGCCGACTCGCTCGAGCTCGTCAACGCAATCGAGGCGATGCTCGAGCCTGCGCCCCTGGGCGAGATCAAGCCCGAGCTGATGGAGTCGGTGCTCGAGATCGCCACCGATCCGTGCGCTGACATCACCGAGGCCGGCGATCAGCTGCGCGCGCTGCGCAACCAGGTCACCGCGCGGGCGTCGAGCAAGGGGATGGCGATCGGCTCGGCCGGGACCCATCCCTACGCGATGTGGGAGGACCAGCGGATCGTCGCCCGGCCCCGTTACCGCGACCTGATCTCGGCCCTACGCTTCGTCGCCCGCCAGGAGCTCATCTTCGGGATGCACATCCATGTCGGCGTCGATGACCCCGACAAGGCGATCCATGTCGCCAACGGGATGCGCGTCCACCTGCCGGTGCTGCTCGGCCTGTCGGCCAACTCGCCGTTCTGGCGCGCCGATGCCACCGGCATGGCCTCGACGCGGACCCCGATCTTCCGGGCCTTCCCGCGGGTGGGAATCCCGCCCACCTACGCCGATTGGGCCGACTACGAGCGCCACATCGCGTTCATGATCGAAGCCCGGGTGATCGAGGACTACACCTACCTGTGGCACGACGTGCGCCCGCACGCCCAGTTCGGGACGGTCGAGGTCCGGGTCATGGACTCCCAGACTCATGTCGAGCACACGCTCGGTTTCGCCGCGCTCGTCCAGGCCCTCGTCCGCGAGCTCTCGCTGCACTTCGAATCCGGCCAAGAGCTGTCGGACTACCCGTGGGAGATGCTCGACGAGAACAAGTGGCTGGCCGCCCGCCATGGACTGGAGGGCGACCTCGTCGACCTCCCCAGCTCCGATCGGGTGGCCACGCGCGCGTTGGCCCGGCGGCTGATCGACCGGATGCGCGAGCACTGCCAGGATCTCGGTTCCTCGCGCGAGCTGGAGGCGGTCGAGGACCTGCTGGAGCGGGGCAATGGGGCGGCGCGGCAGGTGGTCGTCTACGAGGCCAACCATGACCTCAAGGAGGTCATGTCCGAGATCGTGGCCGCGACTGCGGGCTGATCGGACTCGGCGACCTCGGGCCGGTTCTACAATCGGTGCGTGAGCACCGGTGGACCTGACCTCTTTGTCGTCTGCAAAAGCTGTGGAGCCGAGGTCTCGAGTTACATCACCGAGTGTCCGTACTGCGGCAACCGGTTACGCAAGCGCGCGCCCAAGCTCGATCGCGAGGGCAAGGTCGCCTCGCCCAAGACCCGCCGGCGGACCGCTCCGCCGCTGCTGACCCGGCTGCGTCATGACGAGATCCCCGGGATCCGTCCCGATCGCCGGGCCTACGGGACTGCGGCGCTGGTCATCGCCGGGCTCGCCGGGACGGTGCTGTGGCGCACCGGCCTGGGCGGCGGCAACAACATCGAGGTGATCGGCAAGCCCGGTGCGCAGTGGTGGCGCGTGTTCACCGCCGCTTTCACCTACAACAACTCCGGCTACGCGTTCCTGGTCCTGGGCGCGATCGGACTGTTCGGATACCTGCTCGAGCGCCGTCATGGGCCACTGGTGGTGATCGGGCTGTTCATCCTCGGTGGGGTCGGCGGGATCGCTGCGACGGCCGCCATCTACCCCTTTCCGTTCGCGCTCGGAGCCGACGGGGCCGCGTTGGCGATGCTGACCGCCTGGGCGATTCCGGATCTGCTCGCGCTGCGGGCCGGCGAGGATTACGAGGGCGATCTGGTCGGAGTCGGGGTGATCGCCGCCGTGCTGGCGCTGATGCCGCTCGCCGTGTACGGGGCGAGTTGGCCGGCGGCCGGAGTCGGCATCGTCGCCGGCCTGCTGGTCGGGCTGCCGCTCTCGCGGCTCGGCGCGCGCTGAGCCTCAGGGCCCTCGACATTGCATCTGACGGTTCTGAGCGGCCGTCTCGCGGCGCCAGACCCCACCCCCTCGCTCGCCATAGCGCTGCTATGGCTGCGCTCCCGGGCGGCGTCTGGCATCCACGAGCCGACCACCCAATCCCATCACCTGCTTCGTCGGAGACCCTCAGGCCACGCGGATCGTTCCCACCGGGCCGGCGACCAGACGCCCGATGATCGCTCCCGGCAGCTCCCCGGCTCGGTGCGGGTCAAGCGCCACCAGCAGACCGCCTGAGGTCATCGCGTCGCAGGCCAGCCAGCGGCAGGCGTCAGGCACATCGTCGGCGAAGCTCGTGAACGTCTCGGCGTGCGCCCGGTTGCGACGCGTGCCACCGGCGACCGCGGTTTCGTCGGGATCAGCCAGCAGCTCGAGCACCCCGTCGATCGCGGGGATCGCCGCGGCGTGCAGCTCGGCGGCCACGCCGCTGGCCTGTGCGAGCTCGTGCAGGTGGCCGAGCAGGCCAAAGCCGGTGACGTCGGTCATCCCGTGCGCCCCGGCACGGCGCGCGGCCTCTGAGCCCTCCCGATTGAGCGTGCTCATGACCGCGATCGCAGCCGGCAGCGGGGCCTGCAGGCCCCGCTTGACCGCGGTGGAGACCGCGCCCGCGCCGAGCGGCTTGGTCAGCACCAGCGCGTCCCCGGCCCGGCCACCGCGGTTGGTCAGCAGCTGATCGGGATCGACGATCCCGGTGACCGCCATCCCGTACTTGGGCTCGGCGTCGTCGATCGAATGGCCGCCGACGATCGCGATCTGAGCTTCGGTGGCCGCGGCGGCGCCACCGCGCAGGATCTCAGCCAGGACGTCGCCGCCGATCTCGTCGATCGAGAACGCGACGAGGTTGAGCGCACAGATCGGCGTGGCGCCCATCGCGTAGATGTCCGACAGTGCGTTGGTGGCGGCGATCCGCCCGAAGTCGTAGGGGTCGTCGACGATCGGCGTGAAGAAATCCGCGGTGGTCACGATCGCGAGGTCGTCGCGGACCCGGTAGACGCCCGCGTCATCGGAAGTGTCAAAGCCCACGAGCACGTTGGGATCGGCCAGTCCGCGCAGCCCGGCCAGCAGCGGGGCCAGTGCGGCGGCGGGCAGTTTGCAGCCGCAGCCGGCACCGTGGGAGAGAGAGGTGAGCGCGATCGCCACCCTCCTATGATCCCGCAACGAGTGCCCGAGCGTGCCTACACCAACCAGGAACTCGACGCCGCGATCGCGACGATCACCCAGCCCGGCGCGATCAACGACGCCGAGGAGCTGGTGATGCGGGCCGCGCCGCAGCTTCAGCGCGTGCTGGCGGCGGCAATGGCCGACGGCGGTTGGTTTGACACCGCGCACGAGGCGGCCGCCGGCGAGGCATCCGGTGAGGCCGATCCCGAGGCCCGGCTGCGCGCGATCCGGACCCTGCTGGCCGAGGAGACACGCCTGGGCATGCTCGTGGGCGTGGCGGTTGGCTTCGAGCTCTCCCGGGCACTTCCCGACCGTGACCCCGAATCTCCCCAGGAGGATTAGATACCCATGGACATCCGCTTTCTCGGCCAGTCGTGCTTCACGCTCTCAGACGGCGACAGCACTGTTCTGATCGATCCCTTTCTGACCGGCAATCCCAAGGCAGCCGCCACCGCCGACGAGGTCGACGCGACCACGATCCTGCTCACCCACGGTCATCAGGACCACTTCGGGGACACGATCGAGATCGCCAAGCGCACCGGCGCCACCGTCGTCGCGATCACCGAGATCGCCGGCGAGATCAGCGGCGAGGGGATCGAGGCCGTGGACTGCAATCTCGGCGGCACGGCGACGTTCGACTGGGGCTGGGTCAAGCTCGTGCCGGCGCTGCACACCTCGACCACCCCCAAGGGCACCGTCAGCGCCCCGGCCGGCCTGCTGATCAGCTTCGGCGGCCAGATCATCTACCACCTCGGCGATACCTGCCTGTTCTCCGATCTCGCCCTGGTCGGAAAGCATCACGCGATCGACGTGGCGCTGATGTGCATCGGCGGTCACTACACGATGGACCGCCACGACGCCGTCGACGCAGCCGAGTTGGTCGGCGCCAAGACGGTCATCCCCTGCCACTACGACACCTTCCCGCCGATCGAGACCGACGCCGAGGCGTTCAAGTCCGACGTTGAGACCTCCACGGGCTCGTCGGTCGTCGTGCTCGCGCCGGGGGAGACGCACACGGCATGACCCACGCGATCGTCCTCATCCAGGCCGAGAGCACGGCCCTCTCCCGGCTCGGAGACGAGCTGGCCGACATCGAAGGCGTCGCCGAGGCCTACTCGGTGACCGGCGAGTGGGACTTCGTCGCCATCGTGCGTCTGCGCGAGCAGGATCAGCTCGCCCAGGTGGTGACGGGCAAGCTCTCCCAGCTGTCCGGGGTGCGGCGCACGCAGACGATGGTCGCCTTCGAGGTCTACTCAAAGCACGACCTCGAGGCGCTCTTCTCCGTCGGCCAGTAGCCGGCCCGGTCAGAGCTCAGCGCGCGCGGGCGAGCTGCAACGCCCGCGCGAACGCTGCTGCCATCGCCTCGTAGGTGTAGGCGCTGACCGCGGCGCGCCCGGCGGCGCCGAGCCGCTCGCGCAGGTCAGGGTCGGCCAGCAGCCGGTCGACCGCTGCCGCCAGCCCGGCCGGATCCCCGGGGGCGATCACCAGCCCGGTCTCGCCGTGGGAGACCAGGCCATCCGCGGCGGCTCCGACCGCGGTGGTGGCGATCACCGCGGTGCCCTGGTGCATGGCCTCGTTGACGACCAGGCCCCAGGGCTCGAGAAAGCGCGGGGTCGGGATGCTCGGCACCAGCAGCGCGGTGGCGGCCGCATCGGCGACGACCAGCTCCTCGCGGGTCAGCGCGCCGAGGACACGAACTCCGGGCAACCGCTCAAGCTCGGCCCGCAGAGGTCCGTCACCGGCCACGACCAGCGTCGCTGCACCGCTGACCTGGGGCCAGGCTTGCGCCAGCACACCGACGCCCTTGGACTGCGCCAGGCGACCTGCGAACAGCATCAGCGGACCGTCCCCGAGTGCGTGGCGAGCGCGAAACGCGGCGATCTCCTCGCCGTCGACGGCACGACCGAACAGTTCGGGCTCGACGGACTGGGGGGCGATCACGATGTCGTCGTCTCGGCCCCGGATCGGCCCGACGTAACGCCGCACGTGCTCGCCGTAGGCGATCACCGCATCGGCATGGCGGTAGATGTGACGGGTGACCGGGACCGCGAGGTCGTTGGTCAGCGATCGCGGCTGGGCCCACACCGACGCCCAGAGCACGAAGCGCCGCCGGTGGCGCCGGGCGCCGAGGTAGGCGGCGGCCAGGACGGGGCCGCCGGCGTAGCCGGCGATCACCAGGTCGTGATTGCGCCCCGCGGTCAGCGCGCCGCGCCAGCCGTCAAGCGTCCGGGCGGGAAACGGCGCCGCGGCCAGGGCGGCGGGGTCATCGCCGGTCCCCGCGGCGGTGTAGCGCTCACCGCCCCCGTAACAGAGGACCTCAAGGTCGTGCTCGGCGGCGAGCCGGGCGTACAGAGGCATCCGGTAGGGGACGAGGCGATTGGTCAGCAGCGCGATGCGCACGTCCGGGATGATGGCGGGCGCGATGCGCATCGTCATGCTCCACAACCGCTACCGGCAGCCCGGGGGAGAGGAACGTGCGGTCGGCGACCTCGTCACGTTGCTGCGCGACCGCGGCCACGAGGTCGAGCTGATCGAGCGGGCGAGCGACGCTGCGAGTACCTCGCGGGCGGCCCGGGCCCTGCTCACCGGCGGCGTGGATCCCGATCAGGTCGGGGCGGCGGTGCGCCGCCTGCGCGCCGACATCGTGCACGTCCACAACATCCATCCGCTGTTCGGCTGGCGTGCCTTGGCGTCCGCACGCGCGGCGGGGGCACGGACGGTGCTGCACCTGCACAACTTCCGCCTGTTCTGCGCGATCGGCGTGGCCTACCGCGACGGGGCACCGTGC
>JALYTU010000696.1 GCA_030854125.1 Actinomycetota bacterium
CGGATCGTTGGACCGACCCGCCGTCGCCTCATCGGTGCGCGATCGTGCGGTCATGCGGCCACTGTACTACGTACTGCGTAATAACGCAAGACGTATCAGTCAGACCCGCACACGGTCGTATTAGTTGTCCTGGCCTTCGGCCTTCCGCGGGCGAATGAAATGGGCGAGGATCTGCGGGTTGCCTGCTGACGCCGCCCTGCTCTTGGTGCCTGTGTGCCCGTTATTAGTTTGGCGTGGGTGCTTCCCCCGGATTCCCGGACTGCCGCTTCGAGCGCGCCCATCAGACTCGTCTGTTCTGGAAGCCCCTGCGGGCAACGGTTCTGTTGGTGTTCGACCGTAGGAGGCCAGATGGAGACGATCTATGAGCGCGTCGCCGCGCTTGACGTGCATAAGGCGCAGGTGACGGCCTGCGTCCGAGTCCCGGACGCTGCTGGGCGTCGCGAGCCGCATCTTGCGGAGTTCTCGACGACCGTCGCGGGGTTGGTCGCGTTGCGCGACTGGCTGGCAGCGTTCGGTGTGACGCATGTCGCGATGGAAGCGACCGGCGTGTATTGGCAGCCGGTCTGGCACATCCTGGAGGACGACTTCGAGCTGACGTTGTGCAACGCCCGGCACGTCAAGCAGGTCCCCGGTCGCAAGACCGACATCTCTGACGCGCAGTGGCTGTGCCAGCTGATGGAGGCCGGCCTGTTGCGCGGCAGCTTTGTGCCGCCCAAGCCCCAGCGCCAGCTGCGGACGTTGACGCGGTATCGCAAGACGCAGATCGCTGAACGCCAACGCGAAGCCAACCGGCTGCACAAGGCGCTGGAGGACACCGGCATCAAGCTCGACTGCGTCGCCACCGACATTCTCGGGAAGTCTGGCCGGGCGATGCTCGACGCGCTCGTGACGGGCACCACCGATCCCGAGGTCCTTGCCGACCTGGCAAGGGGCCGGCTGCGGGCAAAGATCCCCGCGCTCAAGGAAGCGCTGGCGGGTCGTTTCGAGGCGCATCACGCGCTCGTGATCGGCGCGATCCTCTCCCACCTCGACTTCCTCGACGAGCAGATCAGCCGGCTCTCCGAGGCGATCGAGGCGCAACTCGGCCCTTTCGCCGCGGGCGTCGAGCTCGCGAGCACCCTCACCGGCGTCGCGAAACGGACCGCTGAGGTGATGGTCGCCGAGATCGGCGTCGACATGAGCGTGTTTCCGACCGCCGGGCATCTCGCGTCCTGGGCTGGACGCTGCCCGGGCAACGATCAGTCCGCCGGTAAACGCCGCAGCGGACGGACCCGCAAAGGCAGCAAATGGCTCGGAATCGCCCTCGAAGAAGCCGCCCTGGCCGCGACCCGCACCAAGAACACCTACCTCGCCGCGCAATACCAACGATTGCGCCCCCGAATCGGGCACGGCCGCGCGCTCGGCGCTGTCAAGCACTCGATGCTGATCGCCTACTGGCACATGTTCACCACCGGCGAGATCTACCGCGAACTCGGCGGCGACTACTTCCAACGCCGCGACCCCGAACGCCTTACCAAACGACTCATCGGCAAGCTCCAAGAACTCGGACACCACGTCACGCTCGAACCCGCCGCTGCTTGACCCCAACCGTATTTCCCATCAGGTCACGCCAGGACGTCCTTGACGGCAACGGGCGACAACTTCACGAAGAGGTCAGCCCCCACCCAGAAGGCGACCAAACCAGAAAGGGTCAGCCCGAAGCCGTCAAGGACAATCCACTACGCACGCCAGAAGCGCAACGCCCACAAAGCATCACACTGAGATACCAGCGGTGGGTGACGCCGAGCACGCGCATGCCCAGCTTGCGACACACCGCGATCGATCGATCGTCGTCGAGGTGCGTCACCGCCCACGCCTCAGAGAGGCCAATCGCAAATCCGCGCCCGAGGAGCGCACCGCCGGCTTCAGTCGCCAGGCCGCGGCCCCAACTGTCGGGGTGCAGGTGCCATCCGATCTCGACCTCCCCGTCACCATCTGGAAGGGGCTTGAGCAATACCGAGCCCGCGGGAATGCCCGGCGAGAGCTCGATCACCGCCCACGCGCCGAACCGCGAGTTGGCGGCCAGCCTGTCGATGTAGCGCTCGATGAGCGCCACCGCCTCGGCGCGATCAGTCATCGGCCGGCCACCAATCCAATCGGCGACCTCGGGCCGGCGACGCTGGTCAAAGAACCGATCGGCTTCAGCAACCCGCCACGGACGCAGGACAACCCGGTCGGTCACGGCGATCACGTCAGCATCGGGCACCGGTTCATGCTGGTAGCTCCGTCGTGCGCTGGGCGATAGCGAGTGTCCCCGTCAGTGCTCGCCGGGCGAACCGTCTCCGACGACGGCCGACGGCGCTGCTTTTGGGCCGGCGGTCAAGAATTGGGGTGAAGCCAGAGTTGGACGGCGAGCGCCATTCCCAGAAGCACGACCAGCG
>JALYTU010000697.1 GCA_030854125.1 Actinomycetota bacterium
GAGGGTCCATTCGCGGGCGCGTATGCGGTCGATGAGGTCTTGGGGGGCGATGTGGCGGAGGTAGCGGCCGGTGGTGGACAGGCTTTGGTGGCCGAGCTGGGCTTGGATGACGTTCGCCGGGGTGCGCTCGGCGGCGAGCTCGGCGGCGTGGGTGTGGCGTAGGCCGTGGGCGTGGACGCGTTTCTCGATTCCCGCTCGGGCTGCGAGGCGGGGCAGGAGGTGGCGCACGTAGGAGGAGTCGAGCGGCCGCCCGTCGAGGGTGCAGAAGATCGGTGGACGGCCGGTCATGCCGTGGGCGGCGCGAATCGCCAGCCAGCGCTCGAGCATCGCAAACGCGCCGGCGTCCAGGCCGATCGTGCGGCGCTTGTCGCCCTTGCCGTGCAGGACGGTGACGCTCCCGGCCGCGGCGTCGAGGTCTTTGGGGCGCAGCGCGAGCGCTTCGCTGATGCGCAGGCCGCCGCGGTAGAGCACCACCAGGAGCGCCCGGTTGCGCACGCCAGTCGGTGCGCTCGCTGAGCAGGCCCGGATCAGCGCCCGGACCTCCTCGGCGGTGAGGATCTCCGGCGGCAGCCGCCGCCCGGCATTGCTCGGCGTGCGGCCCGCGTGATAGCCGGCGCGAGTCGCCGGGCTCGGGTTGCGCGACATCCTCTGCCTCCTGATTCGGTGACCTTGGCCGCCCTAAGCAGCTCTGGTCACGCTTTTAGGTGAAAGCGTGACTCTAAACCGAAGTTCCCCGTGTAGTCAGCGGTTTTAGAGGCCGGGATCCCTGTGTTGGCAGGGGTTTCCGGCCTTTTTCGGGTCGCTGAGTGTGGTCACTACTATCTGTCCAGTGGATGCGGTAGGTTTCCGGTATGGGGCGCAAAGCTAGGCCGTATGGCGCGATGCACGTAGTCACGACGAGCCGGCGGTCGGGGGAGCGGGTTTACACAAGCACGTTGTTGCGGCGCTCCTACCGTGAGGACGGGAAGGTCAAGAAGGAAACGCTGGCGAACCTCTCGCACCTGCCGGTCGAGGCGATCGACGCGCTGAAGGGGGTGTTGCGCGGCGAGGTTCTGGTTGGGGCGGGGGAGGCGTTCGAAATCGAGCGGTCGCTGCCCGCCGGTCACGTGAACGCGGCGCTGGGAATGGCTAGCCGTCTCGGGCTGGGGCGAGTGCTGGATCGCGAGAGCAGCCGGCCGCGGGATCTGTGCCTGGCGATGATCGTGGGGCGCGTGATCGCGCCGCGGTCAAAGCTCGGCACGGTCCGCTCCCTTGGCCAGTCAACGCTCGCCCAAGAACTGGGTGTCGAGAACGCCGATGAGGATGACCTCTACGCGGCAATGGACTGGCTACTCTCGCGTCAGAAGCTGATCGAGGATCGCCTCGCGCGCCGGCACCTCAAGGACGGTGAGCTGGTGCTCTACGACGTGTCCTCAAGCTACTTCGAGGGCCGCCACTGACCGCTCGCGAAACTCGGCTATTCGCGCGACGGCAAGCGCGGGACGCGGCAGATCATCTACGGCTTGCTGTGCGACACCGCGGGGCGACCAGTCGCGGTCGAGGTGTTCACCGGCGAGCTGCATGACGACAAGACCCTGCCGTCGCAGATCGAGAAACTCAAGACCCGCTTCAATCTCGCGAAAGTTGTCGTCGTGTCCGATCGCGGGATGGTCACGAAGGCGAACATCGACGTCCTGCGCGGCAGCGAGGGAGTCGGCTGGATCACGGCGCTGAAAGCGCCAACGATCAAGAAACTCGTCCGCAACGGGGTGCTGCAACCCTCGCTCTTTGACGAGCAGAACCTCGCCGAGATCACCGACCCCAAAGAGTTCCCCGGGGAGCGGCTGATTGTCTGCCGAAACCCCCTCGTCGCCGCGCAACGCTCACGCAAACGCCAGGAACTCCTCACCGCGACGGAAACCGATCTCGCCGAGATCGCCGCCCGCGTCGAGCGCGAGACACTGAGCGGCGCAGACCAGATCGGCCTCGCCGTCGGCCCGGCCGTGAAGCGCCACAGGATGCGCAAACACTTCGATCTCACAATCACCGACACCACCTTCACCTACAAGCGCCGCCAACAACAGATCGACTTCGAAGCATCAACCGACGGGTTCTACATCCTGCGCACCAGTCTCAACATCGAAGAGATGACCACCAGCGACGTCGTGCGCTCCTACAAGAACCTCGAACAGGTCGAAACCGCGTTCGGGTCCTTCAAAGGCCCCGACCTCCAAATCCGCCCGATCCATCACCGCCTCGAAACCAGGGTCCGGGCGCACGTCCTGCTCTGCATGCTCTCCTACTACCTCACCTGGCACCTCAAGAACGCCTGGAAGCCACTCCTCTTCAGCGACGAGCAGCGGCCGGTCAACCCCGACCCCGTCGCGAAAGCCGTCCGCTCCCCAGCCGCCCAAAAAAAAGCGCAGACGAAGCGCACCAC
>JALYTU010000698.1:0-2070 GCA_030854125.1 Actinomycetota bacterium
GGCGGGGAGGTGCAGGGTCCAGGTGCCGGCGTGGTGGGTGAGGCGGCCGGGGATGGTGAGTAGCCGGCGGCGCAGTGTGCGGGCGGTGCGCACTGTTTTTCCGGGTAGGCCGACGATCGTGGTCCAGCGCATCATGTTGTGGGCGAGGGCAGCGATCACGGTCCAGGCGCTGTTGGCGGAGAAGTCGCCGGAGGGGAAGTGCGCGAGTGCTTGGTCTTTGAGGTCGCGGATCGCGAGCTCAACGACGGCGTGTTGGCGATGCTCACGCTCGACGAGGCTGATCTCGTCGGTGCGGTTGGTTGCAAAGGGGTAGTGAAACCAGGCGGGAAACAGTTCGCTTTGGGCGTTTGGGAGGGCGCGGACGCGGCGCACGATCATCCGCCGTTCGCCGTAGAGCGTCTCGGCGATCTGCGCTTCGCCGGGCAGGGGGTAGTCGTTGATCGTTGTCCAGTCCTGCTCGGGGATCTGGTCGACGAGGCCCTGGATTGGCTTGGTCATGCGGATCCCGATCGAGTAGTCCCAGCCGGCCTGCTCGAGCTTGGCGAACAGCTTCAGGTTCCAGAACCCGTTGTCGGCGCGCAGCAACCGGGTGCCGCCGCCGGCGTTGGCGCGGCCGATGCGAGCGATCAACTCGTCGGTGAAGCGCAAAATTCCGCGTTGCGTGTTCGCGGAGCCTTTGCGCAACCTGACCTGCAGCACCTCGCCGGTGTCGGCGCGGCACGCGAGGATCGGGTGTAGCCCACGAACGCGGGTATAGCCGAATCCCGCGCCCTGTTTCTGGCGGCCGTAGACCTCGGTGATGAAGCTGTCGACATCGATCACCAAGCGCTCCACGCCGGGGCCGGCGCCAGCGGCCCACGCACGGGTCAGACACTCGCCGAGGACCCGCTCGAGCTGGCGGACATGCCCGAACGTGAACGCCCGCAGGAACGTCCCCAACGTCGACGGCGCGGGCATCCACCCCAACAGCCGTGTCGTGCGCCCCGACCGCAGGACCTGCGCGTCATCGATGCAGTCACCACCGAGAACCATCGAGAACAACAGCGCCATCACCTTGCGGCCCGCGTTACGCGCCCCCGCCCGCGAGCGATCCAGGCAGACGAACCGCTCAACCAGCCCCTCGACACCGAGCCTGTCGGCGAGTGTCGCCAGCAGCACAATCCCGGCGTCCGAAACGACCTTCTGATCATCAAAAACGGCCTTCACGGCGTCCAGTCCGAGCGGCCCGGCATCATCAACCATCAGGGTGACCTCCTGACGCCGGGCCCCGGCTGCGGCTACAGCCTAGAAAAGCCCTGCTCAGGAGGTCATTCTTACTTCCCCACCGGACAGAACCACGGCGCCCGACCCCGGAGCCGCGGTGGATTCAGGCTAAGAACGGAGCGCGCACATGAGCATCGAGCGGATCTTCCATTGCGACGGGCCGGATTGCCAGCTTCACGCGCGAACGGCCAGCTCGCGCCCCGCCGGCTTCATAACCGTTAGGGAGGGAACCGGCCGCTCGCTGCACTTCTGCGACTGGGACTGGGAACGAGCGCCGGGCGAGCAGGTAGGCGGCTGGGGTGCCTACCACGATGATGATTGCCAGGGCGATGCTTGTCGTCTGCAGGCTGAGGATGAGTGCGTCGGTCGCCTGGGGGTCGCTGAGACTCGAGATCAAGCGGGCCGGGCTGACCTTCGCGAAGATCGCCACCACCGGGAGCACGAGGAACGCCAGCGCGGCGACGAGCGCGACGCCTAGAAGGACGACAAACCAGCCGGGACGAGACGTTCGCCCGCCCGCCCGGGTCGCTGGCCGGGCCGTGCTGCGCGGGAAGTGGTCGGCCGGCCGCGTCACTTGGGCGGCGGCAGGAACCCGGCGCTCAGCAGGTCCTGCTGGCCAGGTCCGTGCAGCAGCCCGTCGATGAATGCCTGGGCCTGCGCTGGGTGCTTGGCTCCCTTGACGACAGCGACGCCGTAGGCGACCTGCGGCTGCAGGCTGTTGGGCAGCGCGATCGCCTGCGCGGCCCCGGATGTCGCGGTGACGTCGGTGACGTAGACGAACCCCGCGTCGACCGCCTTCTCGGTGAC
>JALYTU010000698.1:2080-2415 GCA_030854125.1 Actinomycetota bacterium
CACGCCCTTGACGTCGGGCTCAGAGGAGCGGACGTTGCCCAGGATCTTTGTCTGCTCGGCCGCCGGGAGATGCGAGAGGACCGTCCGCGCGTAGGCGCCCGCGGGAACGTTCGGCGATTCGAGTGCGATCGTCACGCCCGGCTTGGCCAGGTCGGCGATAAGCGGACCTTGGTTGACCCGGGCGGGACGGTGATCATCAGGCGGTTCGCAGCGAACGCGACCGGCTTGGACACGAGGCCCTCGGCGTAGAGCTGGTTCGGGAGCTTCAGGTTGGCGGAGGCGAACACGTCGGGCTTGACGCCCTGGTGGATCTGCGCGGCGAGCTCGTCTGAGCC
>JALYTU010000090.1 GCA_030854125.1 Actinomycetota bacterium
CCTCTGGGTCGTGCGCCAGGTGCAGCGCGAGTCGGTGCTCTCCGGGCTGGCGGCGTGACCGCACCGCGGCGTCTGACCCGGCGCCGCGCCCTGACCGAGGCGCTGGGGACTAGCGGAGGGCTTCTGGTCGGGACTGGCTCCGCGGCCTCGCTGGGGATCGCGGGCTGCGGCACGTCAGCGGGGGCCGGCGCATCGGCGAGCGGCTCGACGCTGCACAGCACGTGGAGTGACCCCGTCGGTGACGGCCAGCTGCGGGTCACCGCCGGCGAGCCGCTGCGCGAACGGCTCGAGCTGGGTCCGCGAGCGGCCGTCTCGAGCACGCTGGCGACGTTCGCCCACGTCACCGACGCCCACGTGCTCGACGCGTCATCGCCGGCCCGGGTCAGCTTCCTGGACCGTCTCGGGCCACCGTTTCAATCAACTTTCCGCCCTCAGGAGGCGCTCACCGCCCAGGTTCTGACCGGCACCGCGACCGCGGTCCGGTCCCTGTCCCCGGGCCTGGTCATCCAGGGCGGGGACCTGATCGACAACGATCAGAGCAACGAGCTCACGCATGCGCTGAGCGCGCTGATCGGCGGCCGGGTCAGCCCGGGCAGCGGTCGCCTCGGCTACTACGGCGTGCAACTGGGCGGCGACACCGATCCGTTCTACTACCGGCCCGCGGTCGATGCCCCGCGCTACCCCCGGCTGCTGCGCGATGCGGTGCGCCCGTTCCTCAGCCACGGCGTCCGGGCACCGGTCTACCCCGTGCTCGGTGACCATGACGCGCTCGTGGCGGGCACGCTGCTCCCCACGGCGCTGACCCGCTCGCTGGCGGTCGGCAGCCGCGCCCTCTGGGACCTCCCGACCGGGCTGGCCTTGCCCGACGGCGCGCGCCTGGGCCGTGTGACCTCACCCGACGGTCCACCGGATCCGGGCGCCGTCTCGCAGTTGCTGACCGAAGCGCTGCGGGGCCCGACCGTTCCGGTGCCGCCGGACGCAGCGCGGTATCAGCTGAGCTTCCCCGAATCGGTCGCGCGTCTGCAGCGCGCCGGCGGTTCGCAGACCGCCCTGCGCGACGGTGACCGGCTCGATTACGTGATCGATGTCGGTGAGCGGCTGCGCTTCGTCGTGCTCGACATCGTGCGCCGCGGCGGAGGCTCCGAGGGGCTGATCGATCCCGCCCAGCCCGCATGGCTGGCCCGGCAGCTGGCTCTGGCCGGGGAGCGCTGGGTGATCGTGGTCACCCATCAGCCGATTGCCTCCTCGGTGGGAGGCGACGCTCTGTTTGCGGTCCTGGACCGCGCTCCGCGCGTGATCGCGGCACTGTGCGGACACATCCACCGCAACCAGATCACCCCCCGCGCGACGGCGGCCGGCGGCTATTGGCTGATCGCCACCGCCTCGCTGATCGATTATCCCCAGCAGGCCCGGGCGATCGCGGTGGACACCACCGCGGACGGCGGGGTGGCGATCCGGACCTGGATGCTCGACCACGCCGGCGCCGGCAGCCTGGGCCCGATCTCCCGTCAGCTGAGCTACCTCGACCCCGAGGGTGGGCGCCCGAAGGGGGCGGCGGGGTCGCCCGCGGACCGCAACGTGATCCTGCACCGTAGGCCGGCGCGCTGACCTCGCCGCCAAAGCTGAACAGACCGTGAACCCGGGGTCGCCCGCGCGTTGCCGGCCTCCGGCACTGCGAGAATCATCAGATGGATCAGCACAGCCGGGGATCCGTCCTGGTCGTCGATGACGAGCCCACCATCGCCGAGGTGGTCGCCCGCTACCTGGATCGCGCCGGCTATGCGACCAGCGTCGCCCACGACGGCAACCAGGCCCTGGCCGCGGCGGCCCGCTCCCGACCCGATCTCGTGGTCCTGGATCTCATGCTCCCGGGTATCGACGGTCTGGAGGTGATGCGGCGCCTGCGCGACCGCGACCCGGCGCCGATCGGGGTCATCCTGCTCACCGCCCGGGGCGAGGAGTCCGACCGGGTGATCGGACTGCGGCTCGGCGCCGACGACTACGTCGTCAAGCCGTTCTCCCCGGCCGAACTGGTCGCGCGGGTCGATGCGGTGCTGCGCCGGGTCGAGAAGCCGATCACCCGCTCCGAGCCGTTGCAGTTCGGTGAGATCGGCATCGATCCGACCGCGCGCGCGGTGACCGTCGGCGAGCAGGACGTGCTGTTGACCCAGCGCGAGTTCGACCTGCTGCTGTTCATGGCCCGCCACCCGCTCCAGGTGTTCTCGCGCAACCAGCTGATGGACGCCGTCTGGCAGTACTCGTTCTACACCGACACCTCGACGGTCACCGTGCATGTGCGGCGCCTGCGCGCCAAGCTCGAGCGCGACCCGAGCCGTCCGGACCATCTCGAGACCGTGTGGGGCGTGGGGTACCGGTTCTCGCCGTGACCGTCCAATCACGCACCCGCCGCCTCCGGATCCGTCCTCGCTCGCTGGCGGGCCAGCTCGCGCTGATCGCTGCGGTGGCCGTGGCGCCGGTGCTCGCCGGCCTGGTCGTGATCGGCCTGCTGATGGTGATCTCCGACCACGCGGTGCTGCTCGTCTCGGCGATCGTCGCCGGCGCCGGTGTGCTCGCCGTGGCCGGCGCGTGGCTGGTCTCGCGCGCGCTCGTCGGCGACCTGGACGCGATCCGCGACGGCCTGGAGTCGGTGGGCACCGGGGCGCGGGAGATCGTGATCAGCACCTCGGCCAATGACGAGCTCAGCCAGGTGGCGGACGCGGCCAACGTGATGATCGCCCGGCTGGCCGGCGAGGAGGCGGCACGCGATCGGTCCGAGGCGGCCCGCCATCAGCTCGTGGCTTCGGTCTCGCACGACCTGCGCACGCCGATCACCTCCCTGCGCCTGCTCGCCGACGCGATCGGCGACGACATCGTCGCCGGAGAGCAGCGGCGATCATACGTGCGGCGGATGGGCACCCACATCGATGCGCTCAGTGCGTTGATCGATGACCTGTTCGAGCTCTCGCGCCTGGAGGCGGGGGACATCGGATGGAGCCTGGAGCGCCTGGCGGTCGGCGACCTCGTCGACGAGGCGGTCGACGCAATGCGCGCGCAGGCCGAGGCCAAGGGCGTCCGCGTCGCGATCAAGATGGCGCCGGAGCTCTCGCCGGCCCGCGGCAACCCCGAGAAGCTGCAGCGTGTCCTGTTCAACCTCATCCAGAACGCGATCCGCCACACCCCGGCCGACGGCAGCGTCGTGGTCCGGGCCCAGCCGACCCCGCAGGGAATCGAGATCGAGGTCGCCGACACCGGCGAGGGCATCGCCGCCGCCGAGCGCGAGCACGTCTTCAGCCCCTTCTATCGCGGGGGTGCCGATGCTGCCCGGACCGGCGCCGGCGCCGGACTGGGGCTCGCCCTCTCGCGCGCGATCATCGAGGCCCACGGCGGTCAGATCTGGATCGCGGACTCGACCGCGGGCGCGCGTGTGCGCTTCAGCCTCCCGGTCGCCGCCTGAGCGTTCGCACCCGCACGATCGACGGCGGCTTCCAGCGCCCGTGCAATGCGGCGGCCTTGGGCTCATAGAGCCGCATGACGAGGTGAAACGGTCCGGTCGGCGCCGGCAGCCAGTTGGCGCGCTGGGCGCCCACGGCGGGTGCGTCGTGCTGGACGTTGAGGGTCAGCGAGCCGTCGCGTCCACGGCGCAGCCCGGGGGTGCGGTCGCCGATCGCGTAGCGTCCGATCGGGTTTGTCACCAGGAAGTCCTGCGCGTCGTAGAGCGTCACTGACCAGAAGGCGTTGACCGGCGGCAGCAGGCGCCGGGCAAAGCGGATCGTGTAGCGGTGATCGCCGGACAGCGGACGGCCGCCGGCGTCGGTGGTGGCGATCGGGTAGATCGATTGCTGTGGCGTGTTGGCTGCGAGCAGGTCCCGGGCGACGATCGCGCGGGCCAGATACCGCGTCCCGTAGCGTCCGACCCAGGGGCCGAGCACCGACCAGCCGTGGTTGGCGTGGGCGCTTCGCGCGACCAGGCGCGATGAGCCGGCCGCGACGATCTGCGTGCCGGCCGCCACGCCGGCGTCGATCGCCGGACCCGACACCGGGTCGCTCGCCACTCTGGGCGCCGGCGGTAGTTGGTCGGTGAGGTCGGCGGCAAGGGTGTCGGCCGGGCTCGGATGGGGCACGGCCACACCCGCAGGGCCCATCGCCGACAGCGCGCAGTCGTCGGCCGCCGGGGGCGGATCGATGATCATCTCCTGGTTGAGCGTGGCGATGAACTGCGCGCCGCTGGGGACGCTGCGCGGGACCGTCGGCGGATAGCGGTCCAGCACGACCGGGGGCTGGCGGACGCCGAGCGTCCAGGCGGTCAGCGGCGTGACATCGTACTGGCTCTGCACGGCGCGTTCCGCGGGCAGGTCGGCCGCGTCACGGACCAGCGTGCGTCCGAGCAACCACACCGTAGTGCTCGGCGCGTCGATCCGCATGACCCCCGGTCCGAGCGGCCCGCTGAAGCCGGGCGGCACGATCGCGTAGGCCCCGGCGGCGGTCCCGGTCGAGCCGCTGCCAACGTAGGCGAACGCATTGGAGGACGCGTCCAGGAACTGGAGGGTGTAATAGCGCCTGCCGGTGTCCGGGACGTTGACCACCAGCGGCCCGTTGACCAGGTCCAGCCAGCTCACCGTGTAGGCGGTATCCACATTGGGGCTGACCACCGTCCGTACGCTCGGGTCCGCGAGCGCGTTGATGCTCACCGCTTCGTTGCGGGGAAAGTGCTTGACCGTGCCGCGGACGCTGACCTGGGGCAGCCCATAGACATAGGCGGCGGCCGCCGCGGCGAAGGCCCGTCGGGCCTGGGCACGCTCTTGCTCGCTATCGGCCGTGAGCCCGCGCGCGTAGATGTCGGCTGCGGATCCGACCGCGCCGGCCAGGTAGCCGCGCAGACCGGGCACGTCGGTTCCGAAGCTGCAGCCCGGGAGCGGTGAACGGGTCGCCGCACTGCTGGCCCCGGACGCCGGGATCGCCGCGGAGGCCGCGAACGCGAGCGCGACAGTCAGCGCAAGCCGGCGCACGATTGACTGCCGGCTAGCTAGTTGCGAGCGCCGCCGAGACCGTGCATGCGGTCGCGCAGGCCCTCGGGCGGATGCTCGATGATCTGTGAGAAGCGCACCACCGTCACGGTGTCGTCGCGCGTGACCTTGCGGCCGTAGATCTGTTCGAGGAAGTGGATCATCTCGTCGGCGCGCCGGAACTCGGGGTTGTCGTGCTCGATCTCCCGCGGCGAGAGGTCACGGATCCGCTTGACCTCGACCTGATCGATGACGGCGTGAAAGATCTTCTCTCGTGGCGAGTGCTGGTAGCCGATGGTGACCAGCACGCACTCGTTCTTGTGGTACTTGTGGGACTTGTCCCCGAGCCGAATCGTGGCCGTTTTGCGACCGCGGCGCAACTGGTCGCCGAACACCGACGAGTAGAAGTTGAGCACCCGCACGGCTAGCGGTTCCTCGTCGAGACCATGGCGGCAGCCTACCGGTCCTCGGCCCTCCACGACATCGCGCGCCGCACCATCTCGCGTTCGCCGTCGTAGGTCAGCGCATCGACGGCTTCGGAGAGCGGCATCCAGTAGGCCCGCTCGATCTCATGATCGTGGTCGGCCGGGTCACCGGCGCGGTAGGCGAACAGGAAGAAGCGCACGCGCTTGGCGATCGGGCGGCCCTGTGGCGCGTGGTCGTAGTCGACGTCGCCGAGCTCGCCGAGCAGCTCTCCGCTCACCCCGGCCTCCTCAGAGACCTCGCGCGCGGCCGCCTCGGCCGGCGTCTCGTCACCGTCGAGGTGGCCTTTGGGGAGTCCGAGCACCCGGCGTCCTCCCGGCCCACGCTTGACCGGCACGATCACCACGATCTGGTCCCCGTCCACGACCACCCCGCCGGCCGAGAACTCCGCCGGCGATGATCCCAGCTCAGTAGACATAGCCCTCCAGCGCGCCCGCATCGTGCACGGTCAGGCGGCCACGACCCTGGGTGATGATCCCAGCGCGCTCGAGCACGGCGAGAAAGCGGCTGGCCGATTCGCGAGAGGAGCCCGCGAGCTGAGCGAGATCGGCCTGTGTGGCGGTGATCAGCACGTCCCCGTCGCTCGCGCCGTCAGCGCGAGCCTCGGCGACAAGTTGGGCCAGCACCGTCGCCACCCGGCTCTGCACGGTCTGAAAGGATTGGCGGGCCAGACGTTCGTTGGTCTCGCGCAGGCGCCGGCTCAGCGCGGCGAGCAGCTTGACCGCAATGTCGGGATGTGCGCGCAGCAGGCGACGCATGTCCTTGGCGAGGATCGCCACCACCTCGGAATCCTCGAGCACCTCGACAGTCGCCGAGCGCTCCTCCTCATCAAAGATCGCCAGCTCACCGAAGATCTCGCCGGGACCGAGCGTCGCCAGCGTCAGCAGCCGGCCGCCCGAGTGCTCGCGAACCGCGCGCACACGGCCCAACCGCACGACGTAGCACGTGTCGCTGCGATCCCGCTCGTGAAAGACGATCTCCCCTGCCTGCAGGCTGCGGGGCACCACGACCTGGGCGACCTGGGCAAGGTCATCCTGACTGAGGGTCGCGAACGCCGGCACGCCGCGCAGCAGCGCGATCGTCTCCTCGCTGCTCGTGGCCATGAGGTAGCGATTATCACACGGTCTGAGCCGGTGCGGCCCCGCCTGCCGGGGCTCGGGAGCCCTTACACCGTGTCGAGCACCCGCTCGCGGCGGCGGTCGCGCACCGTGTGGGCGAGCCACAGACCCAGCGCGACGAGCAACCCGACGGGCACCAGCACGGCGAGCGCGATCAGACCTACGCCCGCCGCCACCACGAGCACGCGCTTCGCGTCGTGAACCGCTCGTCCCAGCGTGAAGCCGCCGCCCGAGCTCGGTGAGTGGGGGCGTGCCGGCGGGGTGACCGAGCTGATCGTGAGCTCGATGTGGCTGTTGGCGACCTGACGCTGGATGCCCCGCAGGGTCGCCAGATCGCTGGCGATCGAGGCGTTGGCGTCGCGGATCTGCAGGTGCAGGCTGTCGATCGACGCGGCCGCGGTGGCCAGGGCGAGCTTGCGCAGCAGTGCCGTGCGCAGCGCCCGGGCGTCGGCCAGCTGCCGGCCCGCCCCCCCGGCCTGGCCGGTGACGTCCCGCGAGACGTCATTGCGTGAGATGACCTGCGCACCGCGCAACCGCGAGAGCGCCGCCATCGCCGGACCGAGGTTCTGATTGGGAACGGTGAGCGAGAACTCGGCGCCGCCTCCGGATCCGCTGGTTGCGGTCACGTTGGAGCTCTCCACCACCCCGTTCTGGGCTGAGATCACTGAGAAGACCTGCCGGGCGACGTCGTTGACCCGCGAGGGGCGCGTGCTGAGCGTCAGCTGGGCGCCCTGGATGACCTGGCGGTTGGGGGCGGCGAACTGCGGCGATTCCCCGCCGGCGGCTGCGGCCCCGGAGGCCGCGGAGGACCGGGAGGTGGCAGCCGAGGAGGACGTCGACGACGAGGCGGCGATCGAGGCAGGGGCCTTGAGCGCCACGGCCGCGTCCGAACTCGTGCCCGAACTCGATCCATTCCCGGAACCGGGGATCGCGATGATCGCCACGGCGACACCCACACCAATCGCCCCGGCCAGGCCCGGCGCGTAGAGCCAGCGCCGCGGTCGGAGGCGTCCGCGCTTCCCCTGGCTTCCCCGCGGCGCCGCCTCACCCTCCGGCGGCTGCCCAGGACTGTCCGGCGCGCGCGCAAAACGACGCGCCACCCGTGCGTCGAGCGCGGCCGCGAACGCGTCAGCGGGCCGGGGTCGCTCGTCGGCGAGCAACAGCGTCAGCTCGGCGAGCTCGGCGTCCTGCGCCGACACAGGATCCCCGGCCAGGGTCCGGTCGATCACCGCGAGGGTGTGATCGGTGAGGTCATCGTGGGGACTCATCACAGGCCTTTCGCAGCTTCTCCATCGTCCGGTACAGCAGCGTGCCGGCCGCGCTCTCACTGACCCCGAGCACACGCGCCAGCTCGAGGTTGGTCAGCCCGGCGTGAAACTTCAGCGCCACGATCTCGCGCTCGCGGGCGGGCAGCGCGCGCATCGCGTCGCGGACCACGGTGCGGCGCAGCGCCAGCT
>JALYTU010000699.1 GCA_030854125.1 Actinomycetota bacterium
CGGTCCGCGCGAGTCGACCAGAGCCGCTCACCGAGCAAGAGATCGCGTGGTGCCGGCGTGCCGGCGCTGACCTGCGCACTGCGTTCGATGCACCGACTACCAGCGACCGCGACCGCAAGCTACTGCTCCGAGCGATGATCACCGAAGTCGCCGTCACGATCGAGCGCGAGCAGCAGCAGGGGCAAGTCCGGATCACGTGGGAAGGCGGCGCGGTCACCGATCACCACTTCACCGTCCCGCGCGCTGGAAGTCACGCTCACACCGATCCCGACACCCTAGAGCTCGTGAGAAGCCTCGCCGAGACGCACCCCGACCACCAGATCGCAGGAATCCTTGCCCGCCAGGGACGCCTCACCGGCACCGACAAGCCGTTCACCGCACGCCGCGTCCGCTCACTACGCAACTACAACAAGATCCCGGCCGCGGCGACCCGTCCGGTCTGCCCACCGGGCAGCGAACTGGTCACCGTCGCACGAGCCGCGAGTGAGCTCGGGGTATCGACTGCGACCGTGCATCGCTGGCTACGCGAGGGGTTCATCACCGGCCACCACATCACCGCGAACGCGCCATGGCAGATCGAGATCACACCAGAGCTACGCGCGAGCGTCTGCCAGGCTGCCCCCGAAGGATGGTTGACCCTCGCCGACGCCGCGAGCGCCCTCGGGCTGGCCCGCCAGACCGTGTTGCACAAGGTCCAACGCGGTGAACTCGCCGCTGTCTACGTGCAGCAAGGCAAGCGAAAAGGCCTACGAATCCAGGTGAAACCAGCCCAAAGTGGACTGTTTGACAACGACGACCGAAAGGAAACGCAGTGTTGAACCCACGTCACGGCGTGTCTGAGCGCGCGCTCGGCGCGATTGTTGGTGGCCTCCGCTGCGGGGTGGTCGGTGAAGTTCCATAGGGTCGGCCAGATGTCTAGGACGGTCTGGCAGAGCCTGGAGAGGTCGGGGGTGTGGCTGCGTTCGCCGGCTTCGACGGCGTCCATCAGCCGGTCGTGAATCTCGTTTAGCGGGCCGCTGCCCCAGTCGAGCGTGTCGCCGTCGCGGCGGGCCTGGGTGTCGGCGCGGATCGCGTCGTCGATCGCGGCCCTGATTGCCTGGCCGTGGCGGCCGGGGGCGCCCGGGCGCTCAGCGAACGCCTCAAAGTTGCGGCCCAGATGCCCGAGGCATACCTGCCGGTGGTCGGGGTCGATGAAGTCATAGACGCTGTAGCGATCGCTGATCAACAGGCCGTCGAAGTCACCCAGCAGCGCCCTCGCGGCCGACCGCGCGCGGGTCGGGTCGATGCGGTAGCAAGCCGCGGTCGCCGACAGCGCGCTCCACAGCCACAACCGTTGCCCCGCGCGACGCCAGCTCGTCTCGTCGGCGTGCGCGACGTCCGCTGCCTGGACAGCTCGTTTGATCGCTTCCCACGGCGCGGCGAGTAGCTCCGAGGCGCCCCGCAGGATGTTCTCGACGCTGCCGAGGCTGATCCGCACACCGAACATGTCCGTCAGCAGCACCCGCGTCGCGCGGCGCGACATCAGCATCACGGCGAGCATCACGACCGTCGCGCGTAACCGCGGCCCGAACGCGCCCGGCTCCACGCTGGCCGGCAACTCGGCGCGTGTATGCGTCTGACATCCAGGGCAGCGAACCTTCTGCAACCGATGCTCTGTCGTGACCACAACGGTCTCGGGCAGCTCAATGACCTGATGCCTGACCGGCGACCCGACCAGCCGATCGTCGCCGGTCAGCTCGCGCCCACACTTACGACAACACGACGGACGATGCTCAACCGTCTCATCAGGATCATCGATCAGCGCCCGCGACGCACCAGGATGCCCATCCTGCCCGCCCTGCTTACGCCCAGACCCCTTCCGCTGCGGCCGCTTCGGCGCATCAGGCGGATCCTTCGACGGCGGCAGCGAACTGTTGCGCGAGTTCTGCCCCACCCGCCGCTCGAGCTTCTCAAGACGCCGCGCCATCGCCGCCAACCGCTCGCCCTGCTCCGCGACAACATCAAACAGCCTCAGCACCAGCTCCTCAGCCGGCGCCCCACCCGCCCGAGCGATCCTCGCCGCATCCTCCCGCCGCAGCTCCACGCTACATAACTACGCCCTCAAGCCCGTGATTCCTGCCCGCCCCCCGGGGGACCTGAACGCGTACACCCCGAAGGGGTCGTACACCAGCCAACCAGGTCACGGAAACTTCACGGCTTGTTGAAGTGACAGCAGTTCCGCGTGTGCTATCCTGTGAGCTTGTTCGTGTTCGACTGGCGGGATGTTGCCAAGCGAGGAATGCAACCGTACGGTGTTGAACCACGCGACGTACTCCACGACAGCGAGCTCGAGCTGGGTGCGTGTTCGCCAGGCACGATCGTTGATCAGCTCAGTCTTGAACGAATCTACGAAAGATTCGGCCATCGCGTTGTCA
>JALYTU010000700.1 GCA_030854125.1 Actinomycetota bacterium
CCGCAGAGGTACATCAGCAGCGCATCGCGCCCGTACTGCGCCAGCGCCTCGTGGAGGACGAACACGTTGCCCACGGACTTGGACATCTTGTCACTGGCCATCCGGACCATGCCGTTGTGGACCCACAGCTGCGCGAGCGGCTCGCCATGGGCGGCCGCCGACTGCGCCGCCTCGTTCTCGTGGTGGGGAAACAGCAGATCGCTGCCGCCGCCGTGGATCTCGAAGCCGAGGCCGAGGATCTGCTCGGCCATCGCCGAGCACTCGATGTGCCAGCCCGGACGTCCCGGGCCCCACGGCGAGTCCCAGAACGCATCCTCGTCGTCCTTGCGCGCCTTCCAGAGGGCGAAGTCCAGCGGGTCGCGCTTGCGATCAGCCCCCTGAACCCCCTCACCCTGGTCCATCTGCTCGATGTCGCGGTGCGATAATTCTCCGTAGGCCGGGTAGGAACGCACCGAGAAATAGACGTTCCCGCCCACCTCGTACGCATGACCATCACCGACCAGACGCTCGATCAGAGCCACAATCGGGCCAATCGTCTCGCTGGCCAGCGGCTCGGAGTCCGGACGTCCGAGGCCGAGGGCGTCGGTGTCGGCCACGTAGGCCGCGGTCATCCGCTCGGCGAGCGCCGTGCTGGCGATCCCGGCCTGGCGCGCCGCGGCGTAGATCTTGTCGTTGATGTCGGTGACGTTGGCCACGAACTCGACGCTGTACCCCTGGCTGACGAGAAACCGCTTGAGCAGGGAGAAGACCACGTAGGGCCGGGCGTTGCCGACGTGGATCCGCCCGTACACGGTCGGCCCGCAGGCATAGATGCGCACGTGCGGAGGGCGGACGGGCACCAGCGGCCGAATCCGCCCGGTCCACGTGTCATGCAGGGAAATCGTCCGCACCTCGTGCCAACCTTAGTGGGACGTTTGCGGAGACCCGCACCACGTCGCGTCCGCGCACAGCCTCCAGAACGCGTCGATCCGCGCCGATAGATAGGTTGCCAGCGTCCATGTCCCCGTCAGAGCACTCCGATCGCCTTGCGGCCGTGCTGGAGGGTTTTCGGACCCTTCAGGACCGCTACCTGGGCGCGGACCCGGGCTTTGACGCCACCTACCAGGTCAGGCTCGGCGACCTGGGCCGCACCTGGGAGATCCGCTGCACCAGCCACGGGGCCCGCGTGCGCCAGGGCGTCACCCGCCGGCGACCCGACGTCACCCTCGCCACCGATGCCGCGACCTGGCTGGCGCTGCGTGCCGGCGATCTGTCGGGGGTCGACGCTTTCGAACAGCGCCGCCTGTCGGTGCGGGGCAACCTGGACTATGCGATCGGTTTCGAGGGCATGTTCCGCCTCCCCGGCGGCCGCCCGCCGCTGCTGCAAATTCACGCTGTGACGGCCCACCGCCAGCGGATCTCCATCCTGACCATGGGGCACGGCCCCGACGTCCTGCTCCTGCACGGCCTCGGCGGCACCCGGGCCTCCCTGTTCGAGACCGCCGCCGCGCTCAGCCAGCACTACCGCGTCCACGCGCCCGATCTGCCGGGGTTCGGGTCGTCGAGCAAGCCCGCCCGAGGCGGCTACAACGCCCGCTGGTTCGCCGAGCACATGCTGGCGATGATGGACGCCCAGGGGATCGACATCGCCCACGTGGCCGGCAACTCGATGGGCGGGCGGATCGCGATCGAGATGGCCCTGATCGCTCCTGAGCGCGTGCGCGCGCTCGGGCTGCTCTGCCCCGCGGTCGCGTGGGTCAAGCGCGACTTTCACCCGATCGTGCGTCTCCTGCGTCCCGAGTTCGGGCTGCTCCCCCATGGCTTCAGCCGGGGCGCGGTGCAGAGCCAATTCTGGAGCATGTTTGCTGACCGTGATCTGATCGACCCGGCCGTGGCCGAGGTCATGGTCGACGAGTTCCGCCGCATCTATCACTCCGCCGGGGCGCGCTACGCATTTCTCTCCTCAGCGCGCAACATCTACCTCGAGCCACCCTACGGCCGGAACGGCTTCTACCCTCGGCTCGCCGGCCTCGCCTGCCCCGCCCTGTTCGTGTGGGGCAGTCATGACCGGCTGGTCCCCTCCGCCTTCCGCCGCCACGTCGCCAAGTGGCTGCCCTCAGCCGCGCAGATCACGCTGGAGAACTGTGGTCACGTCCCTCAGGTCGAGCGCCCCGAGGAGATCAACCAGCTCCTGATGGACTTCTTCGCCCGTGCGCAGGCCACCGAGCCCGCACGCCCAGCGGTCGTCAGGGCGCCGCACCGGACGCCCGGCGACGCGGACGACCGCGCCGCCGCCGCGTAGACTTCCCCCATGGCGGTCGCCGACCGAGCGAGCAGCAACGGTCACCTGAGCGACGCGGATGCCGACGCCGAGCCCTCGCGCTCGCGCTCGCTGCTGAGCCGAGCGCTGCGTGGGGTCGCCGCGCAGGCCCA
>JALYTU010000701.1 GCA_030854125.1 Actinomycetota bacterium
CTCGGCGACGCTCGCGTCCAACCGTTCGGCCAGCCAGCCACAGATATCGGTGAGCACCGCCTCGCGCTCGGGCTCGTTAAGGATCTCGTGGAACAGGCCGGGGTAGGCGATCGTCGTCTTGTCCGCCGCGCCGATCCGGCGCTCGAGCATCTGGGCGCCGGAGGGCGGGGCGAGCCGGTCCGCGGTGCCGTAGAGGATGAGCACCGGCAGGGTGATCGTGGTCACCGCCTCGGGAAAGTCATCGATCGCGCGGGCGAGCTCGTCGATCGTGCGGGCGGGCAGCTTGCCGTGGTGGTTGAGCGGGTCGGCTCGGTAGTCGCGGACGACCTCGGGATCGCGACTGACCAGCGACGCGTCGATATCGATCAGCGGCAATCGTGGGGCCAGCACCGACAGCACGCGGCCGAGCATCCGCAGCGGCGCCGGGGCCGCCTCCAGAGCGGCCAGCGGACCGGACAGGATCAGCCCGGTCAGACGTTCCTGGTGACGGATCGTGTAGCTGACCGAGACCGTCCCGCCCATGCTGTGGCCGAGCATCACGATCGGCAGGGCCGGGTGCTCGGCGCGCACCTGCGAGACGAGCCGGTCGATGTCGGCGACCGCGTTGGCCAGCCGGTCGATCACCGCGCGCGGTCCGTCGGATCGGCCGTGGCCGCGGTGGTCCAGCGCATATACGCCGTATCCGTCGGCGACCAGAGCCTGCGCGACATGGCCATAGCGTCCGCTGTGCTCGCTGGCGCCGTGGACGATGATGACCGCCGCGCGAGGCTCGGAGTCCGGGCTCCAGCTCTGCCAGAAGATCCGTCGGCCGCCGACCCCGGAGAGGAAGCCCTCGGCGGCGATCACGCGTCCTGCTCGGCCCACGGGACGATGATCGCGTCCTCGGTCGGCGAGTCGCGTGCGACGACGTAATCTGCGGGCTCGGACGCCGAGACGTTCTCGACCACGTGGGTCACGCGGGGCGGCACGTAGAGCATGTCTCCGGGTTCCACGCGCAGCTCCTTCTCCAGACGGTCGCCCCAGCGGATGATGATGCCGCCGCTGAGCATGTACAGGGTGCTCTCACAAACGTCGTGGTAGTGGGGCAGCGAGCGCGCACCCGCGGGGACGCGGAAGCGTCCCATGTAGATGTTGTGGGCGCCGGCGGTCGCCTGGGAGATCTCGGCTCCGCCGACCACGCCCCGGGGTACGTCACGCTCCTCACCGGGCCTGACCAGTTTCATGGCGCCGAGTCTAAGGGCTCCCGGAGCCTCAACCGCGTTGGTGGGTGGGCAGCTCGATCTGCAGCGGTGGCTGCGACGCCGCCTCGTGATCGACCTGGAGGGTCGTGTGGTCAACGCCGAAGCGCTCGCGGACGAGCGTCTGCAATTGCCGGCGGCGCTGATGGCAATCGTCGCCGGCCGCGACCACGACGTGGGCCGAAAGCGCCGCGAAGCCCGAGGTCACCTCCCAGACGTGCAGGTCGTGCACCTCCACCACGCCGGCGTGCGCGGCCAGCGAGCGGCCGATCGCCTGCGGATCCAGGCCGGCCGGAGCCGCCTCCATGAACACCCGCCCGGCCGCGAGCAACAGCCCGTAGCTGGCGTGGAGCATGAGCGCGGCGATCAGCAGCGAGGCGATCGCGTCTGCGCGAGCGAAGCCGGTGGCCAGGATCACCACCGCCGCGATCGCCGTGGCCACGAACCCGAACAGATCGGTGAGGATGTGGCGGTAGGAGCCCTCGATGTTGAGGCTGCGTTGCTCGCCGCTCTCACCGGCGAGGATCCGGACCACGCCGAGGTTGACCACGGTTCCCACCAGCGCGATCACGAGCACGGGCGCGCCGTCGACGCGTGGTGTGGACACCAGGCGGCTGATGCCCTCGACGACGATCAGCACCCCGAGGATCAGCAGGGTGACCCCGTTGGCCTGCGCGGACAGGATCTCGGCGCGGCCGAGCCCATAGGGCATCGCCCCCCGCGCGGGGCGAGCAGCGAGCCCGGCGGCGAACAGCGAGATGGCCAGCGCGACGGCGTCGGTCAGCATGTGGCCGGCATCGGAGAGCAGGGCCAGAGAGCCGGCCAGGATGCCGGCGATCAGCTCGGCGACCATGAAGATGCTGATCAGGATGAGCGCGGAGCGCAGCGCCCCCCGATCGGCGTCGCGACCGTGGGCATGCCCGGCGTGAGCGGGGGCGTGATCGTGGACGTGGGCCATCAGTTGACCGACGGATCCGGGGGCATGCGCGCCACCAGCGCGTAGCTGCCGCCCTTGCGAACCAGCACCGAGGACCACAGCTCGTCAGGCTCACTGGTGAACGCGTCCTCGCGTACGGCCGGCGCGACGATCCAGTCTCCGCGCTCGAGCTCGGCGTCGAGCTGTCCCGGGCCCCAGCCGGCGTGGCCCGCGAACGCGCGGCCGCGGCGCACCTC
>JALYTU010000702.1 GCA_030854125.1 Actinomycetota bacterium
CCTCGAGAGCATGCTCTACGGGCTGCTGCTGCCCTCCGGCAACGATGCCGCGATCGCGCTCGCCCAGCACATCGCCGGCGACGTCACGCAGTTCGTCACCCGCATGAACCGGCAGGCCGCTCAGCTCGGCATGGGCTGCACCCACTACACCTCGCCGTCGGGCTTCTACGACCAGGGCAACTACTCGTGCGCCGCGGACCTCGCCGTGCTCGCCCACGTCGACCTCGCCGAACCGCGGATCGCCCGCGTGACCCACACCTATTCGGCCGTGATCCCGTTCCCGATCAAGGGCGGCAAGCTCTACCTCTACAACAACAACCCCCTGCTCCGTTCAGGCTTTCCTGGGATCACCGGGATGAAAACTGGCGAACGGGCTATCCATCTAAGCGGAGTAGACTGGCGGAATGGGCGTTCCGGCTGCTGGGGTGCACTATCCGCGATCACTTGGCGACTTCCAGGCGTGGTTTCGGACTGACGCCGATTGTCTGGACTACCTTGAGTGGCTGCGCTGGCCTTTGGGCTTCGTCTGCTCGGCGTGCGCGCACCGGGGCGCCTGGCGACTGGGTGACGGGCGGTTGATGTGCCCCGGGTGTGGCTTGCGGACCTCGGTGACGGCGGGCACGATCTTCGATCGCACGCGGACGCCGCTGACGGTGTGGTTCACGGCGTGCTGGATGTTCGCGACGCAGAAGGACGGGATCTCGGCGCTCGCGTTGCAGCGCGCGGTCGGGATCGGCTCTTACCAGACGGCGTGGGCGATGCTCCACCGGCTGCGATCGGTGCTCGTGCGCCCCGGGCGCGAGTTGTTAGCGGGCCGTGTCGAGGTCGACGAGACGTACATCGGAGGGATCGAGCCCGGCCTCTCGGGCGGGCGCGCGAAGGGCAAGAAGGCGCTCGTCGGGATCGCTGTCGAGCGCGTTGAGCCCCGTGGTTTCGGGCGCTGCCGGATGGCGTGGTTGCTTGACGGGTCCGGCGACACGCTGCGCGCGTTCCTCACCGATCACGTCCAGCAGGGCGCGACGGTGATCACCGACGGTTGGGGGCCCTACCGCCCCGCGACGAAGGACCTCTACGTCCACGAGCGGGTCGTGGCGCCCGGCACGAAGGCGTCCGAGTTGTTGCCCGGCGTTCACCGCATCGCCTCGCTCGTGGACCGCTGGCTGCTCGGGACCCATCAGGGCGCCGTCAACGAGTCGCACCTCAGTCTCTACCTCGACGAGTTCGTGTTCCGCTTCAACCGCCGCCACTCACGCAGCCGCGGGATGGTCTTCTACCGCGTCCTCGAGCTCGCCGCCGGCCACGACCCAGTCCGCTACAGCGAACTGATCCTCAACCCTCGCAACACGCCCACGCAGCGCACACCGCCCGCGACGCGCGGCCAGCCCGCGAGCCTTGACCGCCCGCCGGCCAACCGGCCCTGGCGAAACGCGCCTCAACCCAGCTCCGGTTAGATGGATAGCCCGTTCACCGCTTTTGGAATGTTGGGAACTGTGACAACGGGCCAATATGTCCCCAATATGTCCCGAGCTTCGGGTAAAGTTGGGCGTGTGGAGTCGATCTTCAGGCCGCCGACGGGCCACGTTTTCCGGGTCGATCGGGCGCGGGGAGCAGTCTGGTACGCGAAGTACCGGCTGCCGGACGGGCGCTAGGTCCAGAAGAAGCTGGGGTCGGCGTCGTCGGACCGAGGACGGCAGCCGGCGGGGTATTTCACGAAGCGGACGGCCGAGGATTGGCTGCGGGGGGTGCTCGACGAGGCGCGGCGGGGGACGCTTGCGGGGATGGTCCGGACGGGGGCGACGTTCGCGGACGCGGCCGCCGAGTTCCTGCGCTACGTGGAGCGTGACCGGTCGGCCAAGCCGTCGACTTTGGTGGGCTACAGGTCGGTCGTGAAGGCGCATCTGCTGCCGGCGTTCGGGGATCGGCAGTTGGAGGAGATCACGACGGGCGAGATCGAGCAGTGGCGAGCCAGGCTGGTGGCGATCGACGATGGCGGGGAGTTGTCGAACGCGACGAAGAACCGGATCGTCGTGTTGATGCACGGCATCTTCCGGCGGGCCGTCAAGGTCTGGGGTCTGCCGGTCAACCCGGTCAGCGGCGTCGAGCGCCACCCGGTCAGGGCCGGCGGCGACATCGAGGTCTTCGCCCCCGAGGAAGTGATGGCGCTCGTGCGCGCTGCCAAGACGCCTCAGGACGGCGCGCTGTTCCTGACTGCAGCATTCACTGGTCTCCGCCGGGGCGAGCTGTTGGCGCTGCGTTGGCGGGACGTCGACTTCGCGGGCTCGACGATCCGCGTGCGAGCGAGCTACGCGGGGCGTCAGGTGACGCCGCCGAAGTCGGGCAAGGTGCGGGCCGTCCCGATGGCGCCGGACGTCGCACAGGCGCTGGCGGTGCTGGGCCAGCGGGAGC
>JALYTU010000703.1 GCA_030854125.1 Actinomycetota bacterium
GCCCCCGCCGGCGGACGCGGCCGACGCGATGGCCCTGCTCTCCCCGCTGACCGCCAAGCCGGTGCTGTTCGTGGCCAACGTCGAGGAGGGATCGACCGAGGTGCCCGAGGCGATCGCCGCCCATGCGGTGGCCCAGGGTGCCAATGCCGTCGCCGTCTCGGCCCGTCTCGAGGCCGAGCTGGGCGAGCTTGCCGACGAGGACGCAGCGGCGATGCGCGAGGATCTCGGTCTGGCCGAGTCCGGGCTGGCCACGGTCGTGCGGGGTGCCTTCTCACTGCTGGATCTCGTGGCCTTCTTCACGGCCGGAGAGGACAAGCCGGCCCAGTCCTGGCACCTGCGCCGGGGACTGTCGGTGTGGCACGCCGCCGGTCAGATCCACTCCGACATCCAGCGCGGCTTCGTCCGCGCCGAGGTCGTCAGCTGGGATCAGCTGACCGCCGCGGGAGGCTACGCGGGTGCCCGCGACCGCGGCACGCTGCGGCTCGAGGGCCGCGACTACGTGGTCGCCGACGGTGACGTGATCACCGTCAAGTTCACGCCCTGACCAGGCCCGCAGGCGATCAGAGGTCCGCGAGTGCGCCCGCCGCCGCCAGGCGCTCGGCGAGACGGTTCATGCCGAGTTCCCGGGCGGCGGTCGCACCGCCGGCCAGGTCCGTGGGCCGGTCGTCCGGTGCCGCGAGCTCGGTGTGGCGAAGGGTGGCGATCTCCCGGAAGGCGCGAAGCTCGTCGGCATTGTCGGTGAGCGCGGCCGCGATCCGGGGGCGCTCATCGCCGGCGTGCGCGATCACGGCCTCGAGCGTCCCGTGGCGGGCCAGCAGGGTCGCGGCGGTCTTGGCCCCGATCCCGGGGGCGCCGGGCAGGCCGTCGGAGGGATCGCCCCGCAGGGCGATGAAATCCGGGACCTGCTCGGGGTCGATCCCGTAGCGGGACTGAACCTCATCGGGGTCGACCTCCTCAAAGCCGCGCGAGCCCTGCTTGAGGTAGAGAACACGCGTCTGCGCCGTCGCACACTGGTACATGTCCCGGTCCCCGGTGAGGATCAGGGTGCGCCCGCCGGCCGCGGCCTCGGCGGTGGCCAGCGCGCCGAGCAGATCGTCGGCCTCGAGGTCGTCTGACCCCGCGCTGCTCCAGCCGAAGGCCTCACACAGCGCAGGGGCCAGTTCGAACTGGCGGGCGAGATCGTCGGGCACCGCCGGGCGCGCCGCGTGGTAGTCCGGGTACAGCTCGGTGCGGTAGCTGGCCGCCTCGGCGCCGAAGCACACGACGATCGCGCGCGGGTCGCGGTCGGCGGCGATCCGCAGGATCAGGTTGGTCGCACCGAGCAGCGCGTTGACGGGATGCCCGCCGACGCCGGTGATCGAGTCCGGGAGAGCGAAGAAGGAGCGGTAGAGAACGAACGGTCCGTCGATCGCGAGCAGGGGGCCGGGCACGGGACCTGAGCCTACCGGCGGCTCAGGAGACGGTGACGGGGGGGCCGTTCAGGCCGGCGGCGCGGATCCGGTAGCGGCCCGGGGTCAGACCCGTGGCCGTGATGCTGCCCGCGGCGACGGACCGAGCCTGTGACGCGGCCACGCTGACGGGTAGCCGGTGCACGTTCTGCCAGGCGCCGGCGGCGCCGAGCATCTGGACCGAGACGCTCGCAGCGGTCGAGGCGGGGAAGATCGACGCGCGCAGGGAGCCCCGGGCGCCCGTGGTCGAGACGGTGATGAAGGCCGCGTTCGTGGTGGCCAGCCCGAAAATGCTCTGCAGTGCCGTACCGGTCACCGGGCTCACGCCCCGGGAGCCCACCACCGACGCCTGCATGACTCGGGGGGAGGCGCCGTGAGCAGTCACCGCGATCCCGAGCAGGCTGCCGCGCACGAGTGCGCCGAGCTTGGCCGTGGCCGCCGCCAGGCTCAACTGCTGGCGCCAGCGGTGATACGGATCGTTGCCGGCCCCGTCGTAGGGATCGGGGACGCCCTTCAGCCACGGCGCGAACGTGGATCCGGTCCACACGTTCTCGATGTTCTCGGTGTAGCCGCCGGAGCTGGTGAAGAAGTAGGTCACGACCGGGCGTCCGCCGTAGGTCACGACCTGCCCGCTGGTCGCGGCGACCGCCGCGTCGGTGGCGGTGCTCTCGGCCCCTACGCCGCCGTACATCTGGGAGCGCGTGTCGCTGTAGAGCTCATATCCGCTCGCGCCGATCGTGGTCGTGATCGCGTAGGTGCGGGCGGCGACGGCCTGCGCAGCGAGCGCTTGGGCGGCCCAGCTGGAGGGCATCTCGTCAGCCACCACGCCGCGCACATAGTCGTCAAGGCCGACCGCGTCGACCGTCTCCACGCCGCCGCGGGGGTCGGCCCGGAACTGCAGCGAGCCGCGGTAGGCGCCGAGGCCGGGGACCTGCAGCGGCCCGGCCCCCGTG
>JALYTU010000001.1 GCA_030854125.1 Actinomycetota bacterium
GCAGGCCCTAGATCCTGGCTGCGAGCGCTCCGCGCCCGCGGCGATCGCGAGTCGGCGCCCCGGCCGAGCCAACTCTCGTTCCCACGCCTGGTCCCGGGCGGTCGGACGTCGCCATGGGACTAGCTAGCTCGGGCGCGGACCGAACGAGCAATGCGATCGCTCGCGCCTCGCAAGCGCAACGCCGAGCGAGCGATCGTCCACGTCCGGACCCGCTTGATTTCCGTCTGGACGCACCTGTCAGCCATTGATGAGTGATTCCAGAGTGCAGCTAGGTCACGGTGGCCAAGGTCAGCCCTACCACCCGCTCGGCCCCGGCGCGGCGCAGCTGGGCCCCGACCATGGCCAGCGTCCAGCCGGAGTGGCGGCTGTCGTCCAGCAGCACCCCGGTGCCGGGTGGGGGCGGGTGAGTCACGCGGAACGCGCCGCGGACGTTGGCGGCCTGCTGTACCGCGTTGGCCATCTCTCGCTGCGGTGGGCGCGGTCCGGTGCGCTCCACCAGCACGACGTGCGGGATGCCCAGTTGCGCCGCGACCTGCGCCGCTAGGCCCTCCAGGGTGGCTGACAGGCGGATTGAGGGCACGCTGGTCAACCACGCCGGACGTTCCGGGGCCACGGCTTCGGCTAGGGCACCGACCACCTCCGGGGCGAAGCCGCCGTCACGCAGCCCCCGCTCTACCGCTGGCCACCAGCCGCCGTCGCCGAAGCGTGCCAGCGCCCAGCTGTTCTCAAGCCGCGCATCCTCGGGGATCCGGCGCATGGTCCCGGACGCGTCCGGCGCCATCTTCTTTTGCTCCAGACCGACGGGCCGCGAGCGCAGATGCCGTCCAGCCCGCTCCACCAGCACGGAATCCGGCGGCCCGGCGAAGCGCGGTGCCGTGCATATCGAGCAGCGGCCGCAATCGGCGGCGGTCGGGTCGTCTAGCTGCTCCTGGAGCGTGCGCATCAGGCAGCGGCCGTCGGCGCCGAACGCCGCCATCGCGCGCTGCTCGGCTCGCCGCAGCTTGGTGATCTGTTCGTAGCGCCGGCTGTCGTAGCTCCAGTCGGCACCGGGGATCACGCGCCAGCGGCTGCCGTCGCGCCGTACCGCCCCCTCCACGTCAAGTATTTTCAGCATCGCCTCGATCCGCCCCAGGCCGAGGTTGACCGCCGCCATCAGCGCCCGGGCCGTGAGCCCCTGCGGCTCGGCCCGCTCCAGGGTCTCCAGCGTGGCGCTTACCCGCTCTCGGGAGGGGAATGCCTGTTCGATGAAGAAGTCCTGGATCCGTCGGTCCTCCTGGCCGCGCAGCAGGACGATGTCGGCGTGGTCGACGCCGCGCCCAGCCCGGCCCACCTGCTGGTAATAGGAGATCACCGACCCGGGCGCCTGGTAGTGGACTACGAACGTGAGGTCGGGCTTGTCGTATCCCATCCCCAGCGCGCTGGTGGCCACCACGGCCTTGAGCTGATTGGCCCGCAACCGCTCCTCGGTCTCGATCCGCTCTTCGGTGGTCTGGTCGCCGCTGTAAGGGACCGCCGGCACGCCGTTGTCGCTCAGGAAGCCCGCCACCTGCTCGCAATCGCGCTTGGTCAGCGTGTACACGATCCCCGCGCCCGGCAGCGTGGGCAGATGCTCCGCCAGCCAGGCCAGCCGCTGCGCCGGCTGGGGCAGTTCGACCACCTCCAACCGCAGGCTCGTCCGCGCCAGCGGACCCCGGTAGCTGCGCAGCGGCTCGGTTCCGGAGAGCTGCTGCACCACGTCGTCCACGACCCGGTCGTTGGCGGTGGCGGTAGTCCCGAGCACGGCCACGTCCGGGGCCAGGAGGGCCAGCATGTCGCGTACCCGGCGGTAGTCGGGGCGGAAGTCATGGCCCCAATCCGAGATGCAGTGCGCCTCGTCGATCACCAGCAGCCCCACCGCGGCGGCGAACAGAGGCAGCATCGTGTCCCGAAACTGCGGGTTATTCAGCCGTTCGGGGCTGATCAGCAGCAGGTCGACCGTGTCGCGCTGCAGCAGTTCCCGGACCTCATCCCACTGCTCACGGTTGCTGCTGTTGATGGTGTATGCCCGCAGGCCGAGCCGCTCAGCGGCTTCGATCTGGTTGCGCATCAGAGCCAACAGTGGGCTAACGATCAGCGTCGGGCCCGCCCCGGCGCCGCGTAACAGTGCTGTCGCCACGAAATACACCGCCGACTTGCCCCAGCCGGTGCGCTGCACGCACAGCACCCGAGCCCGGTCACGCACCAGGTCGGCGATAGCGTCCAACTGGCCGTCCCGGAAACCGGCCGTCGGGTCAGCGGTCAGGGTCCGGAGGGCCTCGGCGGCACGGGCGGTGAACTCGGTGGCAGTCGGCGCGTCGGACAAGGCGAGGCGAGAGGCGAGAAGCGAGGCGAGGCAACCGTGTATAGCGCGACCGGCTCTTTGGAACTGCTACAGCCTCAGCGCGCGACCGTGGGTGCACGCGTGTGGCGATAGGGAGGGCGCCGATCTGCGGAAGTCCGGAGACCTGCTCTCTGGTGTCTAGCTACCGTCCGATCGAGGCACGTGCAAGTGGCGCCTGGCATCAGCCGGGCTGCTGTTGTCCTGGGGGAGCCCAGGCGACCGAACGCAGCCTCGGCCGCTCGCAATTGAACTGCTCGCAAGCTCAGCTGGTCCGTGTCACATTACGGCCTGGGCATGGGTCATGGCCGGTAGACCGGCCATATCCAAGCGAGATGAAAGGAGAGCGCGTGATGCCCTACGCCGTGGATTTCAACACCGTTTCGACCGTGGGTCTGGAGTCGTCGCCCGTCGCGGCCGCGCTCGCTGGTCTGCGTGCGCACGAGGGCCGCTACTTCAAGAACAAGTACGACCACGTCTTCACAGTGGAGCCTGCGAGCATCGCCAAGACGACCATCGACTGGGTGCACCGGATCCTCAAGGAGGAACGCGACATCATCATCTCGTCACCCCCTCTCGAGGCTACGGCCTTCCGGGTCGGGAACATCCGAATTGCCTACGTCTTCTACGACAGCGGTCTGTCGATCAACGTGATGTACACCATCGACGACCCCAAGAAGCGGGCGGTCGGGTTCAAGCTCTCCGAAGGGATGGACGTCCCCGCGGAGCTCGCCTCGCGGTTCGAGTTCGGGAGGCAGAAATCGAAGCTGGCTGGAACCATTCGCGGCTCCTACTTTGCGTTCAAGAGCGATTACTGACCCGGCCTTATCCGCGCTTTGCTCTCGCCGCCGACTCAGCGATCGGGCGATGCGAGGCCTGCATTGCGCGGAAAGCTGGGCGGGTGGCGTGATCGGACGCCCGTCCGTGTGCGATCTAGAGCTTCGGTCCGAGACCGGCGGTGGCTGGGATCACGGGTGCTGGCCGGAAATCGACGGTGTCGATGATCTCCGAGCTATCGATCCCCTGGAGGTAGATCGACGTGATGCCGAGGTTTGCCTGCCCGAGCTGACGCTGGATGATGACCAGCGCCACACCGGAGCGGGGTTCTTGGCCAAGGTCCTTCGTCTTCCGCTAAGCGCCGCTCTACTGCCGTCGCGCGCGGCGTCAGCGTCCGCAAGCTCAACGCAGACCCGGCCCTCGCAACGAATGGCTCACACGGTTGCGCCCCAATAAAAAACTGGTCCGCCGCTCACCCTCGCGGACTCCCGCGAAGCGAGCTCGCGACCAAGAAGACTGGGCTGGTGCGTGGCGTGAAGGACTCGAGGATGGGGACGCTTGTGGTGACCAGCGAGCGAATCATCTTCACCGACACGAAGTTTGCCGGTGGCGCGGCCGGTGGCGTGCTCGGCGTCGTGATCGCCGACAAGCTGCAGAAGCGTCACGAAGACGGGGGCCCAATGCTCGACCTGCCGCTCGCCCAGATTACCGGGCTCGCTCGTGAGAAGAAGATGATGAATAAGGACCGCATGCGGGTCTCGACCGCCACCGAGGAATATCTATTCAACGATGGCTGGAAGAGTCTCGGCGCAGTGCTGCGAGAAGCGTTCGTCGCGGCTGGGCGGCAGGTGGTGGAGCAGGACCCCGACCGCTGGACGGTGCAGTAAAGCCGTATCGCTCGTGCGCGTGCGGCTTCTGCTCGAGCGACTTCACTGCCCTCCCGACGGCGGGCTCGGTCGCCTGCGCAGCGCGCACGGAGAAACGGGTCGGTGCGGTAGGTTCCGGCGAAACCTACCATCGAGAGAGCGAGAGTTGTGTGTGCGCGAAGTACTCGGCAGTGCTGGCGGTTCTAGCCGGCGCGGCGGCGCTGGTGACGGCGCCCGGGGCGGCGGCTGCACGGACGCAGGGCGTGACGCTGTCGGCGCCGGCGGTCCACGAGTCGTTCTCGCCGCTCCCGTGCACAGGGACACCGGCGAGCCGCACCACCCAGGAGCAGGAGGGGTGCGCTGAGCAACTGGTCTCAAGGAGTGATAGGCAGATCAACGCCCTCAACGTCAAGATCTTCGGCCGGCTGCCGAAGGCCACGGCGAAGCGCCGGTTCATCGCCGGCCACAACGCGTGGGTGGAATACCGCAAGAACTACTGCACGAGCTTCTCGGACGTGTTCCAGGGCGGCAGCCAGGCAGCGGTGCTGTTCGCAGAGTGCCTTGCCACCGTCAACGAACAGCACGTGTCGAACCTGAAGGGGTTCTATAGCGACGTGAGGCAAGGTTGCAAGGTGCAAGGGTGGCCAACGGGGCGCGCGTGAGGTTCGCTGTCAATCTCTAATGGATTGCGGCCATGAAACAGCCGCCACCACCGCCGGGCCCCAGGGCACAGCCGCGTTCGAGCGATAGCGATCGGGGCCGACTTCCTCGGGCTCCGCCGAATCGGCTCGGCCGCCCCGAGCCCGGCCGCGTGGGGGACACCGGCGAGGCGGGATGGGATGATTGGTTCGTGGCGCGAACGCGTTCTCTGCTCCGCCCACCTATCGTTGTTGCGCGGCCGATGAAGGTGTCCTGGCCGCGCTCTTGGGACATGGACCTGACGTTCCATGCGAGCGCGAAGGACGTGGTCAGCCATTACGAGCAGGTGGGTCACCCTCGGCTCGCGCTCCGGCTGTTCGATGCCAATGGCCGCCGGCTCGAGTTCGTAACCGACGGCAAGACGTGGCCGCCGTGGCGTACGCATCGTGGGACGTCGCAAGCGGTCCGACTCCGCAAGCACAATCCTGACGGCTCCGACGAACTGAGCGAGCTGCTCTGGAACTGGCTCTGCGACATGGACGCCATCCGGGGTGAGATTAACGGGCTGGACCTGCGCTTGTCCTTCGCGCGGGACCACTATGAGGAGATCCACGGGCCGATCTGACAGGCCCGGATCGGCCGCGATCGCGATCAAGGACGGCGAGGCCGCCCTCTTTTGTTTCGGCAACGAGCTCCTCCTCCAGCGCCAGCAGGGTCCCATTGCGCAAAGGTGGGCGGGTGGCGTGATCGCCGACCCGCCCGAGCGTGCGCAGTTGTCAGGCGAGCGCGCGACCGAGGGCGGCTCTGTCAGCCGGGCCGCCGTGTGTCGCGAGTACGAGCTCGACCGGCAGGTCGAGCAGCATCTCTAAGCCGGCTGCGACCTGCTCGCGCGTCACGCCTGCGGGTAGCCATTCGAGCGGGATTTCGAGTCCCTGGCCGAAGTCGACGAGCGTATCGCCAGCGATGACCGCACGCGAGTTCTCGATCCACAGCACGACGTCGTTGGGCAACCTTCCGGGGAATGCCTCGACTCCGACGGGCAGCCGATCGCCGGCCGAGTACAGGTGTGCGTCGCTCCTGGCTCCGCCCAGGAGCCAGGCGACGTCGGGGGTGCCTTCGTCGGGCGGTGGCGTGAACACTGGCGCGTCGAGTCGGTCCACGAGGCTTCGCGTGTCGCGCTCGTGCCACGGCGAGGTCAGCACGACCACTGGTTCGCGCCCTGCAGCGAGCTCCTCGATCTCGCGCGGAACGGCCAACGGGTCGAAGAGCAGCAGGCGGTCGCCGTCGTCGATCGCGTAGGAGGAGACCAGGCCGCGTGCGGCTTCATTCGGCGTCTTGGCCGTCGCCGCAAGGCGTTGGCGAAACGCCTCGTTCTCGGGTCCTGCCCAGTCCGGGTGCGGCGCCTCCCAGTGCCAGACGCCTCTCTCCACCTCGCGCATGGAGCGATGCTACGCGAAGGCGCGGGCGCCGGGGTTCCGAGACGCGTCCGACCGGTCAGGAAACCCCGGTTTGCGCACTGGACGATCGAAGCGGATCGTGTGGGGGTTCAGGGACGGCTCCACGATGCCGGTGTTCGTCACGCCGCTCGGGCGGATCGGGGCCGTGATCTGCTGGGAGAACTACATGCCGCTGCTCAGGATGGCGATGTACGCGAAGGGCATTCAGATCTACTGCGCGCAATGCGCTCGCGCAGGCGCCGGGCGACGTCGTGAGCACAGGCGGTAGTTGCATCATCAGTCCCGTTGACGCGGTGCTGACTGGCCCGGGACGGGGAGGAGGTCCTGTTCGCCGATATCGATCTCGATGAGATAGTGCGCGGCAGTGCGTCGGTTAGGCTTTTGCAGCCCGTGGACCGGAAGTGGAAGCGGAAGCGCGAGTCCGGGCCGGCAGCGGCGTGATCGCTATTGATCCAGACGCCGCTGGTCTGAGCGGTTCAAGCGAGTCCTCATTCGCAGGAGCGGGAGTGAGCGACCCGAGGACGAGCGCCGCTCCCCGATCCGCGTCGCGCCCATCGCCAGGTAGAAGCCTTCGGCGTGAGGGTCGCTTTCGATCAGTAGGGAATCGAATCCAAGTCCGGCCGCGGTTTGTGAAGCGTGTACGAACAGTTGACGACCCGCGCCGCGCCCCATGAACCGAGGGTCGAGCCAGAGATCATCCAGCTCGCCCTGCGGCGGGCTTCCGGCGAGTCGGTACACGCCCGCCCTTTCGCCGGCCGCGTCCAGCACGTAAACAGACGCGGTGATCAAGTCGGCCTCGCTGAACGTCAACATCGGTCGCACAGCTTCAAGAAACTCCTCGCCGTAGCCCCAATGCGCCTTCGAGCGGATCGCCAGTGCGCTGAGAGCTGCCGCCTCTCCCGAGACTGCCCGCCGAACAACAAGATCCCGCTCGCTACCGGCCACCCCACGAGCGTAACGAGCACGACACCCGCTTCTGCAATCTGGCCGTTGGGGTTACGAGCGATTGGCTTCCGCTTCCCGTCGCGGCGGACCAAAGCAGCCACGTCAACCTGGTCGCTGATGTCGGATCTGGTGACCGGATCTTCGTGAGGGCAGCCATCTCAACGATCCGCTCCCTGACTGCCGCGTTCAGGACTGGCGTTCGCGATTACACGGACCGGCGGCGTTGGACCCCCCGGTATGCTGAAACCGTGGATATCGGAAAGCCCGTCAGCTATTTGGTGCTAGAGCAAGGTACGCCCGTCTACAGCGCGCAGGGCGACGCAGTCGGCAGCATTGCCCATGTGTTGAGCGACGAGCACGAGGATGTCTTCGACGGTCTCGTGGTCGCTGACGAGAGCGCCCTGAAGCACCGATTTGCCGACGCTGACCAGGTCTCCAAGATCGGCGAGCATGGGGTCGTGTTGAAGCTCACCCGCGACGCGTACCTGGCTCTTCCGGAGCCGTCAGCAAACCCAGCCGTCATGCGGGACGACCCGGCCGAAACTCGCTCCGACCTGTTTGAAGCCAAGCTCCGCCGCGCTTGGAACTTGGTGTCAGGCAAAAGCTGACGCCCTCGTCCGGTGCTGCTTAGTCGCAGCTTGAACCACACGGGCTCGTTCTCCCGGATTGCCGCCACCCGAACCCACGGATATACAGCCACGATGACCTCGCCGCGTCACGGTCGAGAACGTGGTGATGCGCACCGGCTGCGCCGGCTGAGGCTGATTTCGGTTGGGGTGCGTTTGAGAATTCCCGATGCTCGTTGAAGGGCAGCCATGGCACTGCACCGATTCCGCCCGAGCGGGTATTCGATCGGGCGTGCCCGCTCGACTAGCTTCATCTCACCGACTGCGGCTCTCGGTCGGTCCCAGCCTCAATCAGAGCTCGTCATGGAACGCTTGGTTGTGGTGCCGGGACCCGTCCTGTCGCCTCACTGTTCTGGGCGTTCGTCGTTCCGAGCGTCGGATCCACCGGAAACCACGTCCGGGCTCCGTTGATGCATCCCGCTACCGGACGCATTCTGAGATAGCCGACGCGCGGCCTGCGCGGTAGCAGCGATCGCGTCGCCAGCTACGGTACGCACGATCTCCGCTGCGGGGCGAGACTGCGCCAAGGCATGTGCCTGTCCCGCCCAAAGGTTGAATCCGTCAGCGTCACCGGCATTGCGAGCGGCAGCTCGGAGAGGGCTGGTCGCATAGTGGATCTGCGGATAGGCAGCGGGTGCCGCCGCGGTGTACGTGGACTGGAAACGATTGACGATGCCGCGCGCCTGCCGTCCGCTGAAAGCCCGGGTGAGACCTGTCGGAGCGTTTGTGCTGAGCAGCGACCGGTGCGCTGGGTGCGTCGCGGCCTCATCGGCCAACATGAATGCGCTGCCCATCTGCGCGGCTGAGGCCCCGGCGCACAGTGCCGCTGCCAGACCTTCACCGTCGCAGATACCTCCAGCCGCGATCAAGGGCAGCTCGCAACGGCTGCGCGTCAGACGCAAGAGAGGGACGAGCGCAAGCGGCTCGGCGTCATCTTGGTCGCTGAAACCGCCGCGGTGACCGCCTGCCTCCGCCCCTTGGACGATCACGGCGTCAGCACCTCGTTGCTGGGCGATCATCGCCTCGCCTGGATCGGTGACCGTGACCCACACCTCGATCCCCTGCTCGCGCAGACGCGTCATCTCTACCGCGGCAGGACAGCCGAAGGTAAATGAGGCCACGGGTGGCCGCTCATCGACGAGAGCCCCGAGGAAGGCCTGCCAATGATCGTCATCGTTTCGTGGGTCCCCTAGGTTCACGCCGTAGCGCTGTTCCTCGGCTGCCAAACGCTCGAGGTACTGCGCGACGGCAGCGGTGTCGAAATCGCGGCGGGCTGGCATGAAAAGGTTGACCCCGAACGGAGCGCTGATCGCGGATTTCACGGCACGAACCTCCTCGCGCATCTTCGCGGCTCGCCCATAGCCCGAGGCGAGGAACCCCATCCCACCCGCTCGACTCACCGCCACGGCGAGCGCGACCGTAGAGGGTCCCCCAGCCATGGGCGCCTGGATGATGGGATACCGAAGCTGTTCGAGTATCTGCGCGGGCACGACGGTCACCGCCTCACTTCAGCTGCCGCGGAGCCGTCCGGGGCCTTGCGATGGGTAGCGCTTCGACATCGCTCGCGACCGGCGGCGGACAACCTTGCCAGGGCATCTGGCCGGCTCTGACCGCACGCCAGATCGCAGAGCCTCGGTCGTTCAGAGCGACAAGCGTTTCGCGTCGGCCCCCCGAACGGCGTCACCCGTAGAAGGATGCTCATGCGAGCATCGCGAGCATCGCCGCCATACCGGTGGCAGCCTCCTGGAAGGGCTCCACCGATTGCTGAGCTCGGGCCAGAACGTAGCCGCCCTGCACCACGGCGCAAATCATGCTCGCGAGCTGCTCGGGCGCAACACTCCGATCAAGGTCGCCGCGCTCCTGGTCCTGGGCGATCAAGTCGCTCAGTCGCGTTCTTAGCCACGCGAAGGTGTCCTCCAGTGGCTCGCGCAGTACCTCGTCGGCGATGATTTCCGGATCCTGGGTCAGCCCGCCGACTCGGCAACCACGCAGCACGTCGCGCTCGCGCGTCAGGTAGGCGCTCATACGCTCCAGCGCGCCGCCAGGGCCGTTGAGGATCGCCTCGACATCCGCGCGCAGATCATCTGCGGAGCGCCGCAATGCAACCGCAGCGAGGTCTGGCTTGCCTTCGAAGTGGTGGTACATGCTCCCCTGCCCCACGCCGGCGCGTTGCTGAATCGCCTTCGGACTCGTAGCTACATACCCACGCTCCCAAAGAAGCTCCTGGGTGGCGGAGATGAGTTGCTCACGAGCGGCCATGAACCACTGTACATACTAGTAGGTACAGCAGCTAGATCGTCAACTCACCACCGGGAGCCAGGACCCGCGAGGTAACGCCCCGCGCTGTGGCTGCGGCGACGAACGTCCGTGCTGGATCGTCGACCTGCCGGTACACGGGGGGGTTGTCGATCGTGTCGTAGTGGATCGGGACCGCGACGCCCACCTCGAGAATCGTTGCCGCTTCGGCTGCCTCAACCGGACCCATTGCCGCCGCCAGTCGGCTGGGTGGCTGACGGTGAGGCAGGCTGACGATCGGCCCGTTGATGGGGAGGAAGGCGACATCGATGGGACCGGTCCGCATCTTCGTCAGCCACCAGGAGCCGTGAAACAGTGTGTCTCCGCAGTGGATGATCGTCAGGTCGTCAGCCGTGATGACCCATGACACCTGTGGGTCGCCGAAGCCGTCGACAGCGGGCACGGCGGTAGCTGTGAACGCACCGACCGTCACGGTCTCCCAGGGCTCCACGGGCTGAGTCCGGAGCTGATGCTCTCTCAGACCGTGCTCGGCTGCTGCCGTACCCGCGGTTTCGACCGCGCTCCCGACCGCTGCTGCCGGACGAAGAACCACGGCGTCGGCTGCGAGTACGCGAGCCAACGCGGCAGGATCGGTGTGATCGCTGTGAAGGTGCGTCACGATCGCGAGGTCGATCGTCTTCGCCGGCGCTGACGGGCCTGGCAGCGGCTGCTTGGGTTCGCCGACGAACCGCGTCATCGGGCCGAGGTCCTCCAGCAAATCGATTACGGCCGTGGTCCCACCAGCCTCCAGTTCGATGCCGGCCCAGCCCAAGCGGCGGATCTTCATGCGCTTACCTCCTCGACGTTGATAGCGATCGACCGGACGCTATCACGTAACAGACCGGTCGGTCGCTATTCTTGGGATTGTGAGCCCGCGACGTTCCGTAGCCGCTGCCCGCGAAACGCATTCGGCGATCGTTGAACGGGCTGCCGTCGTCGCCTCCGTCGATGGGCTCGAGGGGCTGACAATCGGGCGTCTCGCGGCAGACCTTGAGATGAGTAAGTCCGGCGTGCTTGGGCACTTTGGCTCAAAGCAAGCGCTTCAGCTCTCCGTTCTTGACCTCGCCGTTGTCGCCTTTGGCCAGGAGGTGTGGGAGAGCACGTCCGAAATGCCGAATGGACGCAGCCGCCTGCTCGCGATCTGCGAGACGTGGATCTCATACCTCGAGCGCGGCGTGTTCGGAGGAGGCTGTTTACTGACCTCCACCGCGCTGGAGTTCGATGGCCGCTCCGGGCCCGTCCGCGATGCTGTGGCCCGTGCGCTCGGTCGGTGGTACAAGCTTCTCGAAAGGCAAGCGCAGGCGGCGATCGACCTGGGCGAACTCCCAGTTGAATCAGACCCCGCAGTCATCGTTTTCCAGCTCGCCTCGCTGGCCATGGGGGCAAACCAGGCGCTCCAGCTCTTCGGCGATCGTGCAGCCGCGCAGACCGCGCGGAACGCGATGCGCGCCGTCCTGTCCAGTAGTGCCTACAGCGGCGCTCCGGCCTCGGCCGGAGGCGAGAGATGACTACCGGCGTTCGAAGACAGTCGGCCCTCCGCCGGCTCTGGCAACAACCACGGCACGTCGCGTCAACCGCCCGCTCCCCAACCAAAGCGAAGCCCCAACCATGACTCTCGCGCAGAAAACAGCCCTCCTCGTCATTGATGTCCAGAAGGCCTTCGACCACCCAAGATGGGGACAGCGCAACAATCCCGATGCGGAGGGGAACGTCGCGAGGCTCCTGAGCGGCTTCAGGAGCACCGGGCGCCCAGTCATCCACATCCAGCACAGGAACACGTCCCCAGGACGGTTGTTCTCGCCGGGCGAACCTGGATTCGAGATAAAGCCCGAAGCTGCGCCCGAAGACGGCGAACCGGTGCTGCATAAGCGCGTGAACAGCGCCTTCATCGGCACCAACCTAGAGGAGCGCCTCCGGGCGCAGGCGATCCAAAGCATCGTTATCTGCGGCATCACGACCGACCACTGCGTGTCGACTACCACCCGCATGGCCGGGAACCTCGACTTCGATGCCGTCGTCGTCAGTGACGCCACGGCGACGTTCGACCGCATCGGGCCGAACGGCCGTCACTGGAGCGCCGAAGACATGCACGACACGGCGCTGGCCAGCCTGCACGGGGAATTCGCGAGAGTTCAGACCACGGACGTGGTACTGACCGACCTATAAGTTCTCGCGCCGCCGTCCAAGAACGGCTGCGGTTCACGTTGTCGACGTTTCTAGCGACCGCCGTCATGCCGGCAATCCCCAGCCGTCGTCCTTGACCGCGGTGCGCGGTGTCGGGTCCATATAGACGCGCGCTCAACAGCGGCCAAGCCGCAGTGGTGTCCTCTGGTGTCAGTTCGCCGGGCGGGGGGTGGCGGTCCCGGCGAGGTGTTGCTCAAGGGGGGCTGGGCGTCCGAGGTGGTATCCCTGCCCGTAGTCGACTCCGAGGCGGGCGAGAACCTCGACGGTCTCCTGGTGTTCGACAAACTCGGCGACGGTGAGCTTGCCCAGGCCGCGGGCGATCTGCACGACGGCTGATATGAGCGTGCGGTCGATTTCGCTCTCGGCGCAGTGAGCGACGAACTCGCCGTCGATCTTGAGGTAGTCAAACGGCAGGTGTTTGAGGTAGTAAAAGGATCCAAACCCAGCGCCGAAGTCATCGAGGGCGAACTTGCAACCGAGTTCGGAGAGATGATCAGCGAAACTTGCGGCTTGGGCGATGTTGGACACGGCCGCGGTCTCGGTGATCTCGAACATGAGCCGATCTGGCGGCACGCCGGTCTCAACCAGGCGTCGCTCGATCAGTTGCAGGAGCTCGGGGTCGCCGGTTGTGTGGCCGGACAGATTGACTCCGAAGTGCAGGTCGCGACCGCCAGCGCGCTGCTCGGAAAGCATGGTGATCGCCCGGTCGGCAACCCAGCGGTCGATCTCCCGGATCAGCCCGAGGCGCTCAGCGACGTACAGAAACGTGCCCGGCGGGACTAAGTCCCCATCCGCGAGGCGCATCCGCAATAGCAGTTCGTACTGGGTGGGCCCGTTGCCGCTCAGGGGCACGATTGGCTGGGCGACGAGTTCAAAGCGGTCGTGCGAGAGCGCGTCGGTGATCTCCGACGCCCATTTCATATGGCTCTCGATGCGCGGTCGGTCGTGCTGCTCGGTTCGATAGTGCGCGACCCCGTTGCGACCAGCGTCCTTCGCCTCGTACATCGCCAAGTCAGCTGAGGTCATCATCTCATCGACCGTGGCCGGTTCGCGCGAGGCAAAGCACGCAATGCCGACGCTCGCGGTGACGCGCTTCTGCCCGCCGAGCGTGTTGGTGGGAGCCTGTCCGCGGACGTGCTCGACGAGCTCCCGGGCGACCCTCTCGGCGCCGTCGCGACCTCCCTGGGGCAGCAGAACGGCGAACTCGTCCCCCCCAAGGCGGGCGCACACGTCGCTTTCACGCAGCCGGCCACGCAATCCATGAGCGATCCGTACGATCAACTCATCTCCGGCGTTGTGGCCCTCGGTGTCGTTGTAGTACTTGAAATTGTCCAGGTCGATCATCAGCACCGCGCCGGTCATTGCCGAACGCTTGATTCGCGCAATGTGGCCTTCTAGCTCGTGCTCGAAGCTGCGCCGGTTGAGCAGCCCGGTGAGGGGGTCATGGTCGGCCATGTGCTTGAGTTGGTGCTCGTATCGGCGACGCTCGGTGATGTCCTGGGCCTGCCCGATGAAATGCATCGGCTGCCCGTCTGCATCGCGAATCAGCGTCACACCGATCGACGCCCAGACCGGGTGGGCCATGGCGTGGATGTAACGCTTGTCCCGGGTGTAGGACTTCCTCTCACCGGCGAGCAGCGCCCGCAGCGCTTCGGCGTCGGGCGCGAGGTCCTCGGGATGAGTGATCCGCTGGCGCAACCGGCCGACCAGCTCGTCACGCGGATACCCGACGATCGCGCAGAACGCATCATTGACGCGCATGTAACGCCCATCGAGGTCGAAAGTCTGCATTCCGATCAGAGCGTCATCGAATGATCGGTGAAACTGCTGCTCGACCTCCTGCAGGCGCCGCTCGGTCGCCTTTTGCTCGGATATGTCCCGCACGATCGTCGATGCGCCGACAACATCGCCTACCGAGTCGCGAATCGGCGAAATCGTCAGCGCAACCTCAAGCTCTGACCCATCCCGTCGCGCGCGACGGGTCTGAACTCGGCAGACCTCGCCTCGCGCCACGCGTTCGAGCAAGCCTGGAATCTCCTCGGGGTGATCAGCCAGACCGAGCATCGCAATCGAACGCCCGATCACCTCCCCGGCCGTGTAGCCATACATCCGCTCCGCGGCGGGATTAAAGCTTGTGATCGTCCCCACGAGATCCTTGGTGATGACCCCGTCGTCGGTTGAGTCAACAACGTCGGCCAGCTTTCGCTCAGCATCGCTCGCGCGCTTCAGCGCGAGCGCCAGTGCGCTCAGACCCCGAGACGCCTCACCCGAGCTTTGCGATCCCTCCGGCGAATAGCCGTTCTGAGCAGCCTCCCCGAGCTCGGTACCCGCGGCCGTCTCGTCCTCGGACCCGCCGCGCCCGATCATCGCGGCACACGCATTGCCGCCGGGCGCGTCGCCAGGACACCGGGCTCCCGCGAATTGTCCGGCGCGCCGTTCAGCACCACCACCCCCGGCCGAATCGACCGAAAGCCCAACCGCCGCCTCGGCGACTTGGACAAACGATGAACTGGGTATACCGGCCTCAAATGACCTCAATCCTCAAACGTTGGGAGCGTTCGGCACTGCGCGATGCTTGAGCAACACAGGCCTGAATCGGACATATGTTCGAGAAACCTGACATCGACACCGATAATGCAGCACTTCTACCGTCGAAGCGGATGATTCCGCCCGACCGCACCGCCAGCCCATAGGAGGGGTGTGCTGGCGCAGCAGATTACTCGCAACGGCTGACAGGTCGTCAGGTGCAGGGTGCCGCATAGCCAGGCGTTTGCGGAAGGGCCGGCGCAGCCCGTCGGGTTTGGCCCGCTTGAGCAGATCCGGTGCCCTGGTCGCCGCGACCAAAGCAGGCGTGTCGCATCCTGATCCGCATCGTCTCGCGCCGCGGCTGCGGCGCGCCGTCACTACCCGGGTACCCGCCGATGGATTAGGTGCTGAGCGCCGTAGCCATCAAAGGAGAAGTGACCGCCGTTGCTGATCTTGAGCGAAGAGGGAAGCGAGTGCGAGTTGACCGGTCGGGGCACCACGAAGGTGTCACCCTCGATCGCTGCTGGGCCCATTGCGAACTTGAGCTTTCGGACGCCCAGGCACCTGAACTCCGCGTCGACTCCGGTCACGATCTTGGCGCTCAAGACGGAGAAGTACCCGTGGACCGGCGAGGAGGAGCCCCGCGGTGAGCGCCCGCGGGGCACTTGGGTCGCGGTGGCGACTGGTCATGCGAGGCCTCGCGCGCGCGTTACATAGCTGAAGCGCAGGGATCGTCGCCCAGCATGACGATCCAGCCCGAATCCGTGGGCTCAACGCCGCGGTGGTTGGCGCGCCAAGCGCGTTTGGATCAAGAGCCAGCCGTATTCGCTTCAGAGCGAGCTGGCCAATGACGACCCGGTCGATCAGTTCGTTCGGGGGGGGCGTGTGTATGGCCTTTCTAACCGCCAGCGACCACCATCGGTAGCACGAACACGGCGCCCGGTAGATCGATCAGCTCAATAGGATGAGGCGGATGGAGCACCGCAACCTTGGTCATGTACGTCAGCCCATTGTGCCTCGGCGCGATGATGTTCGGCGCGTGGGGAGAGCCTGATCATGACGCGTCGAGCGCCATCATCCACCGGGCCCTGGACGCGGGGATCAACGTCGTCGACACCGCCGACATCTACTCCCGGGGCGAGTCGGAGACCATCGTCGGCAAGGCGCTTCGCGGTCGCCGAGACGATGTGATTCTGGCCACCAAGTTTCACGGCCCGATGGACGTGGGAATGGGACAGCCCGGCGGTGATCCGGACAAGCGGGGCAACTCGCGGCGCTGGATCGTCCAGGCAGTCGAAAGCAGCCTGCGTCGGCTGCAGACCGACTGGATCGATCTCTACCAGGTGCATCGTCCCGACACCGGTACCGATGACGACGAGACGCTCGCCGCGTTGACTGACCTGCAGAGCCAGGGCAAGATCCGCGCGTTTGGCTCCTCCACCTTCCCCGCACACCGGATCGTTGAAGGCCAGTGGATCTCTGAGAAACGAGGGCTCGGCCGCTTTGTCACCGAACAGCCGCCCTACTCAATCCTCGACCGGGGTATCGAGCGCGACGTCCTGCCCGTGGCTGAGCAGTTCCACATGGGGATCATGTCTTGGAGCCCGCTCGCCGGAGGCTGGCTGACCGGGAGGTTTCGCAAGGGTCGGGAGGGACCGCAGACCAACCGCGCGAAGATGATGCCCGGACGCTTCGATCTGTCAACGCCAGCCAACCAGGCAAAGCTCGACGCCGTTGAGAACCTCGCTCTGCTGGCCGAGCAGAGCGGCGTCTCACTCGTCCATCTCGCGCTTGCGTTCGTGATGCAGCATCCCGCGGTCACAGCGCCGATCATCGGGCCGCGCACGATGGAACAGCTCGAGAGCCAACTCGGCGCGGGGGACGTGCAACTAAGCACCGACATGCTCGACCGGATCGACGAGATCGTCGCGCCCGGCCGCACGATCGCCGACGATGGCAACGCGTACGTCACGGACCCGCTCACAGACCCGTTTCTGCGCCGTCGCCGCACCGCCTGAGAGCTGAGCTGGTCCAGGTAGGCGCCATCAAGCATCCAGGCCGTGAAAGCAAACGCGGCCCCGACCCGAGCGGGCTCCTCTCCCAATCAGTCGGACCAGGAGCCTGTCCAGCGGGGAAGGCTTTAGAAGGCTTGCTGCCGCATCCACGCCGGCGTCGGTGCGGCCTGGTGAGTGCGAGCAGCGCGACGCTTGTTGCTTGCCTGGGTGATCGTGGATATGGTCAGCGCACGCGCAAGGAAGACTCCCGAGCCCTGCACGAAATCCTCGAGGTTCACGGCAGCTTCGGGCACCGCCAGCACCTTGAGCTTGCGTGGAGGTACCTGTGCAGGTACCCGATCGAGCAGGCTGCCGAGGCGATGGTCACAGGTATCCGGCTGGTCGCGCGGCGGCACGGTGCCGAGGACAAGTACCACGAGACGATGACGCGCGCCTGGCTGCATTTCGTAGCCGTGCACAATCAGCGTTGGGGCGCGGACAGGTTTGATGAGTTCATCAAGCGCAACCCCGCGTTGCTTGATAGCGGTCTTATCCAGCACCTCTACTCGCGTGAACTCATCCTCAGCCAACCCGCTCGAGCGGGTTGGAGCACGCTGGACCTACGCCCACTGCCAGCGCTGGCGTAGGTCGTCTGCAGCGCACGGGAAGGTATGTGGACCATCGGAGTGGGTTGCTCACACCCGCTTGCTGCGGTAAGCGTCTCGCAGCTGATGCTCGGGGGTTCTGCTCTGCCCGCAACGCAAAAGCGGACCGTTGGGGCGCGCCGCCGGGACTGCATACAGAGATCGACACGACGAGCTGACCGATAGCGCGTGTGCTACCGCGTGCACGCGTTCCGGGGTTTGAGTGGCAGCCGCGCTTTAGTCGTGTCGCTGCACAGGCACAGGGGTCGCGCCGGCGAGTCGGACGGTCAGGTTGCGGGGGAGAGGTCGCGCAGCCGGGCGGCTAGCTGATCGGCGATGGCTGGGTGCTGTTCGATGGCGATTTGTTCGACGCGCAGTCCCAGGGCACGTTCGATTTCGTCTGAGGCTGTAGGGGTGAATTTCATGGTGCCGTTGGGGGCGATTTGTTCGATTCCGTCCCAGCGTGCGGCGACGGCGTTCACAGCGATCGCGTCCGCCTCGGTCACGTCGTCGGGCAGGTCAAGTTCCACGCCGGCGCGTGACACGGCGACGGGATATCCGCCGGGCCGGCCGCCGGGCGCGGGAACGTGCAGGTTTCGGGGCGTGTTAGAGCGCAGCGCGTCAATGGTCGCGATCGTGGCCGCGGTGGTGAGGTTATGCGCCGCGCGGCCTGGCGGCAGCGCATAGGGGGCGTTGAAGTACGCGCGGATGGTCTCGTCAGGCAGCGGCTGCCCGCCGATGAAGATCCGAGCGATGAAGGGCGCAGGAGTGAGAGGCCCCGCGCCGGCAAGCGTTTGGAAGGCGCTGAAAGCAGCCCGCTCGGTAGCGTGATGCGCAACGAGTCGCACCTGAACGTTTTCTCGTGGAACGTTGTGTCGCTCGGCGGCAAGGGCGGTGAGCTTGGCGGCGATCTCGAGCACGTTCCCAGCACCGAGCTCAGGCGCCAGCCCAACGCTGGCGAGGATCGGTCCGACAGCGTCGGGATAGGGCAGAGCGACGACTGGCGCGGCGAGCCCGGCCGCCGCTCGAGCCTCCATCAGCCGGCGCACCAAGGTCACCTGCAGAGGCACCCAAGCACCGTAGGGAACCCGAGCAACCTGGTCTGGCAGCTGCCACCACGTCACCCTTGAGGCGGTAAGGACGATCACGTCTGGACGCAGCCGGTCAAGCTCAGCGGCCGTCTGGTCTAGGTCGTCGAGATCGATGCGCGAGGCCTCGACGCGCCGCGGACCGTCGCAGAGCCCGGCGATCAGACGCGCCTGCCCAGCGACCGCCTCGGCAACCTCGCGGTCGCGGGCGGCGGCGACCAGCCTCGCTGCGTGACGTTGGCTGAGCCCGTTGATGACCCGCTGACCGAGATCGCCCAGGCCCAGGATCAGGATGCAGTCCTCACTGCGCTCGCTCACTGGACGCATGTTGACGCTCGGGCGCCTATAGCTACTCGTTCGTGCGGCCGATACCTCAGCATGGGCAGCTCAGTCAACCTCGTTGCGGACGTGAGCGCCCGACGAGTCGCGCGGATTGATGAGATTGATCCGGTCATGGCTCACGAGACGCTGACCCGGATTCTCGGGGCGATTGAAGAATACGTGTACGTCGGTGAGTTCCTGCCCGATGACTCCTATCGCGTGCTCTTCGTCGGACCGTGCCGCGAACGCTTCCTCGGGATGACTGTCGAGCAGGCCCGAACCGCAGTGTGGGCAGACTACGTCCATCCCGCAGACATGGACGTGTTTGACTCAGCGCACGAGGCGGCGCACACAACCGGACGCCTTGACGTCCAGTACAGGCTCGTCGGCGCAGATGGATCGGTGCGCTGGGTGCGCGACCGTGGCCGACTGCGGATCGAAGACGGACGGCGGCTCCTTGACGGAGCGATTCTCGACGTGACGGCGATCAAGGCCACCCAGGCCGCGCTTGAGACCGCCGTCGCCGCCGCCCGCCAAGCAGCTCAAGTCGATCCGCTCACCGGTGTGTGGAACCGCCGCTCGTTGGACTCACAGATGACAAGCCTCGGCAACGGGCCAGTCGGGGCGCTGATGCTCGACATCGACCACTTCAAGGCGGTCAATGACCGTTTCGGACACGCGGCCGGCGACGCCGCGCTGATCGCTGCTGCCATCCGGCTGCGGGAGACGACTCCCACCAGCGAGACCGTCTTCCGGATGGGCGGCGACGAGTTTCTACTCGTGCTCCCTGGCCCGCTCGATGACGACGCGCTGCGCGACGTCGCTGAGGCATTACGGGACCGGTTTGAACACGAACCGCTCATGTTCAAGAGCCACCGCCTGGAACTGACCGTGTCGATCGGCATCGCGCGATCGGAAGCCCTCTCGGGCGACATCGACTCGCTAATCGTCGCGGCCGACCTCGGTTTGTACGCCGCTAAGCGAACCGGAGGTAATTGCGTCGCCCTCTCGGGCGGGGAGGCAAACGAAGAGCTCGCCGATGCGATTCCGCCAGCACGCCGGTACGAACGCTAGCCGCCGAATCTAACGCGCCTCAACAGGGCTGCTTCCGCTTTCATCGTCTCGACGGGACCCGAGGCCGGCTTTGCGCCGGGCGCGCTCGCGGCTCCGGTGGCCGCATCCCGCCGGGAGCAGCCATCTCCCCGAATGTGCGGAATGGCGACGAACCAGGCACTCTGATGAACGCGGTCGGGCGACGCTCTGGGATCGGGGCGAACAGCAGCCTGGCTTTATGAGTCAGCGCGCACCGGACCTGGATCGTCGCGTGACTTCCTGCTCCCGGGATCGATCGGCATCTCATCGGCGGCCGCGGCCGCTGCCCATCCACCGCTTTCGCGGCGAAACGTTTGCGCTGCCTGAGGCTCGGCCGGGCTGACCAGCTGTCCGAGGTGCGCCTACGGCCTCAGCGTAGACCTGCGCTTTGCGCCGTCCGTCGGCCGCGGTTTGACGGGCTGCTTCGAGCCGGATCGGTTTCGCGTCTCGACCTCGCCCGTCCGGCGTCAGACGGCACACGCGGGGAAGCGTTGAGGACTGGCAAGGTGGTCCGATGGTGATCAATGCGCGCCAAGGTTTCGATGAGCTGAGCGCGGCCGTGGATGCACCGACTGGCAGCGTCCGGGCTCGGGGCGTCGTGGTTGGCAGGCCCCCGCAAATCGGTGGTGTCCGGGCCCGGCGTGCCGCGTGCTGGCCGGTGCGTCTGCAGGTCAGGGTTGTGGACACCGCACGCGACGGGGCCGCAGTGCTCACCTTTGTGTTGGGTGACGACGGGCAGGTCGGCATGCTCTTCGGCGACGCTAGCCTGCTTGACTTCGACCGGCCGCTGGCCTGTTCCGACGGCGGGATCGTCACCCGCGTGGACCCGGCGCGTTGGGCGCAGGCGTTGGGTGAGCAGCTGCGCGATCATACCACCTACGATGCGCTGGTCGGCGTCGTCGGCGCTTCGCCACGCTTGCCGCCCAGCCCGCGCCGGCTATACCGTCGCGGGCCACTGGCAATGTTGGCGGTTCTGTTAGCGGCGGGCGCCGGCGCTATTGGCGGCGGGTGGGCAGCGGCGGCGCATCCCTCTGCCGCGGGACCGGCGTGGTTGCCGACGTTCACGGTGCCAGCCGTCACGCCCGGCTTGCCGCCGGCTCGGTCGTCGGCGGTTACGGTGCGGGCGCCGGTGGTCTCCCCGGCGGCCCGTTCGTGGTTGGCACGGACGGCACGCTCGGCGGCGCAGGAGTTGGCTGGGTCTGGGGACCGCGCGGCGGTTGGCTGGGATGCAACCAGCGGCCTGTGGGACCTTCAAGTTGTTGCTGGCGAAGGGCAGGCCGGCTAGCTATCGGCTGCCGATGTGGTGGCAGTCAGGACTGGCGTTACGTTCGCTGGTGCGCTACCTGACCGTCACTCACAACACCCTGCCGGCCTACCAGCGGCTCCTGGATACCGTCTACAGGCTGAACATCTCCCGGCCGGGCACCCCGGAGCCGAGCATGTTCGCCAACAAGTTCATGGACGACACGGCGTGGTGGGGGCTGGCGTGGGCGGCAGCGTCTCAGTATGAGCTGACCGTCCGCCACGATTTCCCGGACGCCGCCCGTTTCTTGACGGTCGCCGAAGCCGACGCTCGTTACATTGCCGCACAGCCACGACGCTGCGGCGGCGTCGAGTTCGAGGTCCGATATGCACCGAACACCGTGACTGACGCCGAGTTCGTGGCGCTGACCGCCCGGCTGGCTGCGATCCGCGCCCGTTCGGGACCACTGTTTGACGGCAACCACGCGAAAATGTGGCTGGCGGACGCCCGTGAGGCGTGGAGTTGGCTGGCGCACAGTGGGTTGGTGAACCTGGCCCGCGGGTCGGTGCACGCCGAGGACACCGGCCAGTGTCATCCGACGGGGGTCGGTTTGACCTACATGCAGGGCGAGGTCGCAGACGCGCTGGTGCAGATGGGGAAGGCGACATCCCAGACGGCCTATTTCAAGCAGGCCGCGGGGTTTATCGACCGAGCGCTTAGCCCGGCGTCGGGCATGCTGTTCGGCGGGGTGCTGCAGGAGTCGTGTGAGGCCCAGCGGAAGTTGTGCGCGAGGAAGTCCTATAACCTGACCGCCTATAAGGGGCTGTTGGATGACGCGGTGGCGGATTGGACGGCGGCGACCGGTTCGACGGCGTATGACCCATTCCTGGTCAGGCAGGCCGACGCGGTGATATCAAACAGCGCGTCTGACGGCCGGACGGCATCCGCGTGTGGGTCAGCACGGGCGTGCCACCTGGGGTTCTACTGGTCGTGGCGAGTGCCGGCGGCCGCGGCACAGATTCCCGCTAATGCGGGCTCGCAGGCATCCGGCCTGTCAGCGTTGACCAACGCACTTTCACCGGGCGGCTGACCCGCTCTGCTGACACCTACGACCGTCGACGGTCACGCGTCGCTCTTCGGTCAGCGGCATGCCCCTTCACCACGGACGAGGCCCCGGATCAGGCGCTCGTGGCCATGGCCGCTCGTCTGCGTCAGCGTCGCGGCCGATCCGCCACGCCTCAAGGTCAAGCCCGTGAACCGGACCATCGACCCACGTTTCTGTCAAATCAACGTGACCGTTCGGGACGGCTCGGATGCTTGTTGCTTGAGTGGCACTCGGGTCTCTCCGGGCCGGCCGAGGCGGGCGCTCGCATCTGTAACGTTGCCGGACATGACGCCCAGATGGGGACGGGTCTGGTTTGGCGCGACGGCCGCGTGCGTGCTTGCCGGCGTCGCGATCAGCGCCATCACTGCGGCCAACAACACCGGAGGCCACTTCCACCCGGCGGCAGCCCGAGCGGCCAACACCTTTGCCTTTTTCACGATCCAGTCAAACCTGCTCGTCGGCCTGGCCGCACTGCTGCTGGCCATGCGCGCCAATCGGTCCTCGACGGCGTTTTCGGTTCTGCGCCTCTCCGGCCTCGTGGCGATCACCGTCACCGGACTCGTGTTTCACGCCGTGCTCGCCCAGACGCTCGATCTCAAGAGCTGGGATGCCGTCGGCAACGAACTCGTGCACACCGTGGTGCCCGTGATGACGGTCGTGGGCTGGCTGCTGATCGGCCCGCGACGCCTTGTGTCGGCTCGAATCGCCTGGCTCTCGCTGATCTTCCCGATCGGCTGGCTCGCATTCACCTTGATCCGCGGGGCGATCGCGCACTGGTATCCATACCCATTCATCAACGTCACCCAGCTGGGCTACGGCGGCGCCGCGTTCAACTGCATCTGGGTGGCCCTGCTGATGCTCGGACTGGCGGCCGGAGCAACCGTGCTCGACGACCGCATCGGGCGTGCCGCACCCACTGTGCGAAAACGCTCAAGGTAGGAGCGATCGACCCGTCCGCGGCCCGGCTCACGAAGTCGATCCGGACCCTGCGTTGCCGCGAGACCGTTGACGATCGCGTCGCGCAGTTTCGGCTTCGGTCACGTTTTGGGTCAAGAACATGATCGCATTGCGGGTCAGGTTCGGTATGGGCGATGAAAGCGAGCGCGCAATACAGCTAGATTCGGCAAGAATCAGCACTGTCGAGGGTGACTTCGTGAACGCGGAGGGGACTGCGGCCGGTCTTCGGCAAGAGGTAGACGGCTGCATCCAGACGATCGTTCTCGCGGTTCAAGACTGCTGTTTCGTCGCCCGCCAGGGCAGCGACCCCCTGCAGGGTTTCTCTTTTCGATCCCGCTGCGTTAAACGCAGAAGGGGCGAACTCAGATGGTGAGGATGATCGGTTGGCTGTCGGTGATCACGACCGTGTGCTCGACGTGCGCTGAGAGTGTCCCGTCGGCGGTCGTGATCGTCCAGCCGTCCTTGGCCTGTCGGACGGCGCCGGTGCCAGTGGAAATGATCGGCTCGATCGTGATCACTAGCCCGTCAGTGAGTGGTTGGGAGTCGCCAGGAACGTAGTGGTTGAGGACCATGGGATCCTCATGGATGCGGCGACCGATGCCGTGGCCCGACAGGTCGGGGCAGACGGCATAGCCGCGTTGCTCGATGGTGTGCTGAACGGCACGGCCGATCTGGTTGATGGGCGTTCCCGTGCGGGCGACACCAAGCGCTTGGGTGAGCGCGGCCTGAGCCGCGGCCATCAGAGCCATCGTCGATCGGCGGGGGCGACCGACGGGGACTGACACGCACGCGTCGGCGTAGAAGCCGTCAAGCTCGGCGGTGACGTCGAGCTTGACCAAGTCCCCGTCGCGCAGGTGACGGGGACTTGGTATCCCGTGGACCGCTTCGTCGTTGACGCTGATGCAGTTCACGCCGGGGAAGTCGTAATCAAGCTTGGGTCCTGATCGCGCTCCCGCTTGGCGAAACACGCGCGCGCCGATGGCATCCAGCTCCCCGGTGGTCACGCCCGGCCCGACACTCAGTCGCATCGATCGGATCGCCTCTGCGACAACCCGGCCGGCCGCTTCCAATCCCTCCAGCTCTTCGCGTGTTTCGATCGACATTGTCACAGCCTACGCCGAGCAACCAACCCGACGACGCAAACGGCCAGTTGTCGCCGTTCCGGTACTTCCGGGCCGATGGCCGCCCAAGCGGGTGCGGCACATGGGCGACGTTTAGCCGGTGGCTCAGATCCCGACGATCACACAGTGCAGCAGGCGCTCGCGCCCTTCCCCGGCTGCGAGACGTGACCGCTAGGTCGTGTACGAGCGGATCCCCGGCACCTCGGGCCGAGTGAGCGCATCACGGCTTCCGAATTGACCCCCGTGAGTTCCAGTCGGCAACGCAGCTCAGACGGCGGATGCCCGACGCGCGCGCTGGTGTTAGGCCTGCCGTGCGCGGGCGGCCCAGAGGCCGGCGCTGTGTCGCCAGGTCAGGTTCGGCGCCGCGGCCCAGGGCAGGCTTCGGCCCGGGGAACGCGTCGGGTGGGAGAGAAGTTGGCTCACCGGTGTCTCGTAGACGAACAGGCCGCCCGGGCTGAGCACCCGCTCGATCTCGCAGAGTGCGGTCTCGCTTTCGTCGATGTGGTAGCAGGTGCCGAAGTCGATGACGATGTCGAAGCTGGCATCGGCAAAGGGCAGCGCACGAACGTCGCCGACGACGAGCTCAGCTTTGGTCTGACGCGCCTCGATGTGCGCCCGAGCCTGCGCGATCAGCGCGTCGTCGATGTCGAGCCCCACGAGGATCTCGGGCTGGCAAAGGTGCTTGATGGCGGGTAACGCGATCCCGCGACCGCAGCCAACCTCGAGGATCCGCTGACCGCGGGGGAGATGGAGCAGGCGAGCGAGCGCGGGGACTTCGAGGTACTCCTGCATGACGTTGCGCCGCGCGACGTTCGGGAATTCATGGTAGTCGGGCATGGCATCTCCTGACGCTTGTTGACCGTTGGTCGACAGACCGTACCAGCTTGTCGACCGAGGGTCAGCAAGCGCAACCCAGCGCCCAGGGCTCATACCGCGGCCGCTGCCCTCCGATTCGGCGCATCCGATCCTCCTCCAGGGCCGATCAGGGCGATCCAGAGCCGCCAACTTAGCCGCGAGGGGGCGAGGCGGCTGGGCGAGCAAAGCGATCCCGGTGTTGAATTTCGGTACTCGGCGCGGGCGACGGTTCGCGTAGGGTCGAAGGCTGAAGC
>JALYTU010000704.1 GCA_030854125.1 Actinomycetota bacterium
CTGGGGGATGCGCTGACCACCGCCCAGGCGTTCATCACGCTCGCCGCACTGCTCGACGGCGCGAGCCCGCAGACGGTTGGGTCGCTGATCGCCGGCGCGAGCGCAGCGACACTCCGAGCCGCGGGCGGCGCGCGGCGGCTGGGACCGGTCGGCTGAGCGTCGGCACTAGAACAGCTGCAGGTAGCGCTCGAGCTCCCACGCGGTGATCTGCTCGTGGGCGGCGCGGACCTCGCGCAGCTTGCACTCGATGAAGTAGTCGACGTAGTCGCCGTCCGGCGTGTGGCCCAGCCCCGCGCGCAGGGCGGCGTTGCCCGCCAGTTCCCGGGTCGCGTCGAGCAGGTTTCCGGGCAGGACGTCGATCCCCGCCGCCTCACGGTCGGCCGCGCTCATCGTGTAGAGATTGGCCGAGTTGGGGTCACCGGGGTCAAGGCCGCGTTCGATGCCGTCAAAGCCCGCCGCGATCATCGCCGCCGCGGCGAGATACGGATTGCAGGACCCGTCGACGGTCCGGTCCTCAATCCGGCCGGGAGCGGGGATGCGGAGCATCTGGCTGCGGTTGTTGTAGCCATAGCTGATGTAGGCCGGCGCCCAGGTGGAGCCGCTGGTCGGCGCGCCGACGACGAGCCGCTTGTAGGAGTTGACCGTCGGCGCGGTCACCGCGATGTAGGCCTTCGCGTTGGCCTTCAGCCCGGCGATGAACTGGTAGCCGAGCTCCGACAGCCCGAGCCCGCGGGGATCCTCGCCGACCGGTCGTTCGAACACGTTCTCCCCGTCCTTCCACAGGCTGATGTGAAAATGACAGCCATTGCCGGTGAGGTTGGCGAACGGCTTGGGCATGAAGGTGGCGATCAGGCCGCGGGCCTGGGCCAGCGACTCGACCATGTAGCGGAAGAACACCGCCCGGTCGGCAGTCGTGAGGGCGTCGGCGTACTGGAAGTTCTGCTCAAACTGCCCGTTGGCGTCCTCGTGATCGGTGGCGTAGTTGTCCCAGCCCAGGCCGGTGATGGCGTGCGACACCTCGGAGACGAAGTCAAGGTTGCGGGTCAGCGCTCGCATGTCGTAACACGGCTGCTCGAGCGTGTCGAGTGGATCGGCCAGCCCGAGTGACCCGTCGGGCATGCGCCGCAGCAGGAAGTACTCGAGCTCGGCGCCGATCTTCAGCTCATAGCCCTGCTCGGCGATCCGGGCCAGCGCCCGACGCAGGATCGTCCGGGGACAGAAGGGCCACGCCTCGCCCTCGACCGTGACGTCGCAGGCGAAACGGGCGACCTTCGGGCGCCAGGGCAGCACGGTGAAGGAGGCCGGATCGGGCATCGCGATGATGTCCGGATCGTCAGGCCCCTGGCCGATGTCCCCGGCGGCGAAGCCGGCGAAGCCGGCACCCTCGCTGAGCAGGTCGTCGAGGTGGTGGGCGGGGACGAGTTTGGCGCTCGGCTTGCCGTGCATGTCGACGAACTGGGCGAACAGGAACTCGATGCCCTGGTCGGCGACGATGCGGCGAACATCGTCTTCGGTCGCGGCTGGTTCGGTCATGGACCGGAGTTCTATCCGGCGACCCCCCGCCCGCGCAATGGAGCCGACGACCCGATGGTGGCGACTACGATGTGCGCTTCGCACACATAGGAGGTTTCACCCCGCCGTGGCCATCAGCAAATCCAAGCCGGCCGCCCCCGGCGCCGAGCTCCTAGGACTCAGAGAGGACAATCGCACCCTCTACGGGGTGATCAAGCTCGTCTCCTCGGCGCTCGAAGTCGCGCCGATGCTGCAGGGGATCGTTGATCTCGCCACCGATGCGACGGGCTGTCATGCGTGCTTCATCTACCTGTTGGAGGGGGGTCAGCTCACCATCCGCGCCGCCTCACCCGTGTTCGAGGAGGCGGTCGGCAACGTTCGGTTCTCCGTCCAGGAGGGCTTGACCGGCTGGGTCGCACGTCACCGTACGCCGGCCTTCATCCGCGAGCGAGCGATGGACGATCCGCGGATGAAGTACGTCCCGTTGCTGCGCGAGGAAGATTTTCAGTCGATGGCCGCGGTGCCGATCCTGTCGCGCGCCGGGGACACGATCGGGGTGATCGTCCTGCACACCAAGGCGCCGCGCGAGTTCGGCGAGGAGACGCTGAAGCTGCTCGCCCACATCGCCTCGCTCGTCTCGGGCGCGATCGAGAACGCCCAGCTCTATGACCGCCAGCGCCGCCGCGTCGACGCCCTGACCAGCCTCTCCGAGCTCTCCCAGCAGGTGGCGGCCGCGACCGCCGTCCACGAGCTCGGCCCCGTCCTCGTCCGCGGTCTGCGTGCGCTGCTCGGGGCTGAGGTCTGCCAGCTCTTCCGGCGCGAGCCGGGCGGCGCCGGCATGTCGCTGCTCGCCTCCGCGCCGGAAGCGACCCCGCCCCCGCCGGACC
>JALYTU010000705.1 GCA_030854125.1 Actinomycetota bacterium
TCCCAGACCCAGCGCGGCGACCGCCTCGTCCAGGCTCCCGCACGCCTCGATGACCGGATCGGCCTTGGAGACGCGCCCGCCGAACAGCAGGCCCGTCGTGCCGTCGTCACCGGTCTTGGTGTAGATCGGCGGAACGCTGCTACGGCCCATTGCGCTCACCCCTGCTCGGCCTGAGGCGCGGCGCCCGACCACGGCTGCGGCTCGGCGAAGAACACCTCCGTGTGTACGCGGGCGCGCGACGCTCCGAGCGCGTCGGCGGCGGCCGCGCACGCGCGCACGAACCGTGGGGCGCCGGCGATGAACACGTCGTGACCCTTGAGGTCTTGGTAGAGCGTGGGCAGCAGCGCGGAGATCCGCCCGTGCGGGAGCGAGCCCGCGCCGCGGGTCAGCGTGCGAATGAAGCGAAACTGTGGGTGTCGCGTCTGCCAGGCCTCGAAGCGGTCGCGGTCGATCACGTCCGCCTCGGTGCGCGCGGAGAAGATCAAGGCCAGCGATGGGCGTGCGTTGGCCGCCACCGCCGCCTCTAAGAGCGCCCGGACCGGCGCCAGGCCAGAACCGGCCGCCAGGAACAGGGCTGACGCCGTCGAGGTGGGGTCATCCACGAACGTGCCGTAGGGACCGGAGAGCTTGACCGACTCGCCGACGCGCAAACGCTCGTGCACCCAGGTGCTGGTCTCCCCGCCCGGCACGCCCGTCACCAGCAGCGAGATCAGCCCGTCCGGGCGCGGCGCGTTGGCGATCGAGAACGACCGCGGCGGCACTACGTGGTCGCGGTCCTCCAACAGCACGTACTCGCCCGGGAGGTACTCTAGGGCGCCCCCGGCCGGTCGCAACCACAGCTCGAGGATCGTCGGGGTGCGACGCTCGATCTCGACCACCTCGTAGGGCTCCTCGAAGCTCATCGGCTCAGCGATTCGCGCTGCTGACATGTCGTTCCAGGCGTCAGTCATCGCGCACCAGCTCCCCGAGGACGACGGCGTCGTTGTGCTCCCGGTCCCGGGCGGCGTAGACGATCGTGACCGCACCTCCCTCCGCGCGCGCTCGCAGCTCATCGATCCGGTCGGCCCGGCTAACGAGCTCGTCACGGTAGCGAGCAGCGAACTCATCAAACCGCGCGGGGTCGTGGTCGAACCACTTGCGCAGCTGATCGCTTGGCGCAAGCTCACGCGCCCACTCGTCGAGCTTCGCGCGCTCCCGGGAAACGCCGCGGGGCCACACGTGGTCGACCAGACCGCGATGACCGTCGCCGGCGTCGGGTGGGTCGTAGACCCGTTTGATCCGCACGTCGAACGCCACCTCAGCCCCCTGGGTAGGTGACGACGCGGCCCCAAAGGCTCTTGGTGCCCCAGATCCCGCGGCGCAGGCACTCGAGCTGGACGATCTGGGAGTGGTCGACGAACAGGTTGACCTCGGGCCCGTAGTTCTTGACATACCAGCCGAACACCTCCGGGTCGGCGGCCTCGAACATCACCTTCTCAAGCCCCAGTTCACGCGCGATCGTCGCGACCGCATCGGTGCGCCACGTAGCGACCTCCTCGGTGATCCCCTCGGACTCGATCATGATCATGTACGCGCCCGCGTCCAGGCACCGCCGCGCGAGGTCGATCGCGTAGCCGACGTCGCGAGTGCCCTCCTGCTCGAGCTCCTCCGGCGTGGTCGCGCCGCCGGCGCCGAACTGGATCCCGACCTCCGGCTTGGCCTTCAGGCCGGCGTGCTGGACGCGTTCGACGATGCGCAGGATGTCGTCGGTGGGGATGCTGATGAAGCCGGCGGAGATCTCGAGGATGTCGAACCCCACGCGCGCGACCTCGTCGATGTAGCGCTCGGTGGCGTCCGGGCCTTGGGTGAGGACGTGCTCGATGAAGCCGCCGGTGGAGACGAGCACGTCGTGCTCGTGGGCGATCTCGATGATCTCGCGCAGCGCCGGCTCGGGCATCAGCGTGAACGACCCGCCGGCGAACTTGAGCGCGTCGACGTGCTCGCCCATCGTCTCCAGTACGTCCTTCAGATAGCGCGGTCCCATCACCGAGTAGTACGGGCCGCGGATCTCGGTCACCCCACGGGTACGCGGCTTTGCCGGGCGGTGGTTGGCGTGAAGGAACGAGAACGCCAGCTCGTCCGTGGGTGTCGATGTTTCCTTCGTCATCTCAGGCTCCTTCTAGGCTTTAGTCCAGATCCAGGTCGGAGTGCGCCGTGCGCAGGTAGCCGATCACCGCAGGATCGTCGGACTCGACGCGCTCCGTCGGCTCGCCCATGCAGGTGCAAAGGTCAACCACGGCGTGCTCGCTGGAGATGTCGACGACCCTCCAGTAGGCGCCCGAGAGCACCCAGCGCACGAGGCCGTCGATCGTCAACGTTTCAATGCTCATCGTTACTCCCCTCGATCGGAGGT
>JALYTU010000706.1 GCA_030854125.1 Actinomycetota bacterium
CTTAGGTGCCGGTGGGCTAACGCCCTTGGGGGTTCGAGTCCCTTCGCCCGCATCCCTGCAACTGACCTAGTTTTCAGGGTTCCGCCCAGAAAGCGCGGGCTCAAGTCGGCCCCCTGGGTACCACTATTGGGTACCAGATGGCCGCGAAATCGCTTGGGTGCGGCTCTTCTGGAGGGACTGGTCATGACGTGCTCGGAGGGGCGTTGTCGGCGTAGCGTGAGTCGTGGACGCGGCGGCGTTCTTGGGTGAGGTGGTGCGTCCAGTATTCGTCGAAGTCGCCGTTGCAGATGATCGCTCGGAGCTTGAGGATCGCTTCGGCGCCGTCAAGTCCCCAGCGGGCGCCGGTGATGTCCATGCGGTCTTTGACGAGGTGCCTGCAGGCGCCTTCGATGACGCCGGTCGCGATCGGCCAGCCGTTGGCTAGCGCGGTCGGGTAGTCCAGGTAGGGCGCCTTGTTGGTCAGGTAGGTGGCGCACGCGTCAGCGCCGGCGCGCTGTGGGGTGTCAAGGTTGGCGGTGGTGGCTTGGCGGCGGATCTGCCCGGCGACCTTGGTGGCGTTTCCGGCGAGGATCTGCTGGGCGTGTTGGCGGACCCACAGCTCGGCGGCGGGGTCGCCCTCCTTGTGGAAGCTCCAGGCGGCTTTCCAGACGTATTCGATGACGTGGATGAAGTCCACGACGATCGTGACGGTGACGCCACGAGCGGTTGCTTCGGTGGTGATGCGGCTGATCTGGTGGTTGTTGCCGTCGACCAGCGCGACCCAGTCGCGGGCGTGTTCGGGGTCGCGGCGGTCGGCCTCGGCGAAGATCTCGGCGACGACACTGGCGGCGTCATCCACGACGCTGGCGGTCAGCCACTTGTTCTTGGCCACGGGCGCCGTGATCGCGGCGGCGCGCTGGGCGTCATCGGCGGGCATGACGTCCGCGGCCGTGCGAGCGACCGGGGTGATCTCGTAGACGGCGCCGACCTCCGCCAGCCGCTTGCGGTTGCGTTTCTCGCCCTTGCTGAGCCGCGTTTTGAGCTTCGTCGTCGCGTCGGCGGCCTGGCGGCGAGTCGCCGGGCGCAGCGCGTCGTGGCGCATCACGACGCCCTTGCCATCGCAGGAGATCACGAGCGCGTCACCGCGATCACTGGCCGTCTTGCGGGCCGCGTAGAAGCCGTCGAAGTCGACCGCCGCGCGCTGGGCGAGCGCCTCGACCTGACGCTTGCCCAGCCGCTGGCCGGTGGCGCGCTGGAGCGCCGCGACCGTGTCGTCGTAGGAGCCCCGGGCCGCCTCGATCGCCGACACGCGGCGTAGCCCGTGGGAGTGCGCCTCGACCGGCAGGTTCAACGCGGCGTCGGCGGGGCAAAGGTTCTCGTGCCCGCGGGCACGGTAGGCGATCCGCGACACCCCGACCTCCCCGAACACGCTCAACAGCGATCGCCGATGCCCAGCCTCCGCACAACCGCGGCGCACCCCGTCAGCGCCGGCGACCCGCCCGATCCTGACCTCGCGCTCGGCGCGCAGATCCAGATGATCCTGTAGCAACAGCCGGTAGAGCTCGCGCGCATCGACCTGCAGACGCGCCTCAAGCTCACCATGCGCCAAGCCCGAAGCCTCCCCGCCCCCAAGCCAGACCAGCGTGCCGTCAAAGCGCTCCCGCGACGCCGCAAAGCTGCCGGCCGCCGACGGCTTCTCGGGCGCGCCGGCCCGACCGCACCCCACGTCTCCCGGCAGGACTTCCCCACCCGGCGCATAACCTTCACCACAACGGGTGTCGAACTCGGCGATCACGTTGCCACCCCCCAAGGTGGTCGACGTTAGTACTTGACAACGCCGACCTTCGACACCCGTCTTATGTCCCCCTGCCAGGCGTGCCCCACGCGGCCCCAGCCCGCTCAAACGCCCCGATCAGCCGCTATCGCGCCGTTCAACGCCGCCACGGACGCCGAACGCACCCATCTCAGCCCGAAAACCCCGAAATCAAGCCGTTCTGAAGTCCCTCCAGAAGAGCCGCACCCAAACGAAACTGCTCCTCGCTAGGGACCGTCCACCCGAACGCGGCCTCGCGGTCGGCGACAAAGCCGTCCACCGAGACGCTCATCGAGTAGATCAGCATGGCTGCAGGTTCATCGCACCGCGGCGACCGACGATGATCGCGATGAAGTTCACCATTGACTTTGACATCGGGATCTCCTTTCTGCAGGCTGCTCTGCCACAGCCTAGACTCGATGACCCACGGGCGCCCTGCGCCAACTGACGGGCCGGCAAAGGGAGTGCCGATCGGCGGACTTCGATCATCGTGGGCCTCACCATGCTCCGAGATAGCGGTTCAAGGATGCGGCCGGCAGACGAGCCGGCGGGTTCGATGAGTCCGCCGACCCCATATGGCTGGCACGCCGCACCGGTG
>JALYTU010000091.1 GCA_030854125.1 Actinomycetota bacterium
GGCGGTGAGCAGCGCGGCGGCGTGGCCGGTGACCCGCATCACCTCACCGCCCTCGCGCCAGACCCCCTCCTCGGTGAGCCGTTCGATCCCGGCCTCCGGGTCCAGCGCAGCGAAGGTCCGCGCCGCGACCGCGAGCCCGAACACGACCCCGGGCGCCTTCTGGGTGATGAGCGCCTGCGCGGTGGCCTCCGGTGGCACCGTGGCCGCGGTCGTCACGTCCCCCGAACCGACGTCCTCGGCCAAGGCCCGCCGCACGATCTCGTCGATGGTCTGCACACCCATGAGGCGAGCATAGGCAGGGTGGGCGGTGGCGATCAGGACCGCGCCCCTCTACGCACGATCGGCCGGTCGTGCGCCCGCTTCACACTTTTTCCCATTCGACCGCGGGCGTGGATATGATGCTGCGGCTTTTCACAACCAAGGGGGACCGGATGTATTGCAGAGCCCGATCGGGCCTTATCCTCGCGCTGGGGGCAGCCGCGCTCACGCTGCCGGCGACAGCCGCGGCCGCGACAAAGACCGTCTACGCGGGAACACCGCCCACGACCAAAAAGCTCCTCGTCAAGCTCGGAGCGACCTCGCTCGGCCAGTTCCAGCCCAACATCAACGCGTTCGTCAACCAACGCACCACGATCCACACCGGCGACAAGGTCTCGTTCGTGCTTAGGGGCTTTCACACCATCGATCTGCCCAAGAAGGGCGGGGGCGATGTGCCCCTGATCGTTCCCAGCGGGGGTCTGGTCAGCGGCGTCAATGACGCGGCCGGCAACCCGTTCTGGTTCAACGGCAAGGTTCCCAACCTCGGCTTTAACCCGGCGCTGTTCAAGGGGTCAGGGGGCACGGTCTACAGCGGCCAGGCACGGATCGACAGCGGACTGCCGCTCGGCCCCCCCAAGCCGTTCCTGGTCAAGTTCACCAAGGCGGGCACGTACAAGTACTACTGTGACGTGCACCCCGGCATGATCGGCTACGTGACGGTCAAGCCCAAGGCCGCGAGGCTTCCGACGGCCAAGCAGAGCGCCGCCGCGCAGGTCGCCCAGCTGACCGCCGACATCAAGGCTGCGGTCAAGGCTGTCAAGGCCAAGCTGCCGGCCAACACCGTCTCGGTCGGCAAGGCGGCGTCCGGTGGCGTCGAGCTGTTCTCGATGTTCCCCGCCACGCTGACGGTCAACACGGGAACCGTGGTCACGTTCAAGATGTCGCGTGGCAGCTTCGAGAACCACACGGCCACCTTCGGCCCCGCGGCCGAGCTCAAGACCCTCGCCAGCACTCCGCCGCCGGCGCTGCCGGCTCAGGAGGTGTTCCCGAGTGACCCGACTCAGCCAGTGCTGGAGACCCCGACCAATCACGGTGACGGCTTTGCCAACACCGGGGTGCTCGACAATGACCCGAGCACCGCGACGATTCCCAGCTCCGGGAAGATCCAGTTCAACGCTCCGGGCACCTATCACTACATCTGTCTGATCCACCCCTTCATGACGGGGACGATCGTCGTCAAATGAGCCCCGGTCACCGGGTGCTCTCGGGCGCCCGGTGTTCACATTCCCGATGCGGGGCTGGGCCGACCAGCCCGGCCCCGCGGACCGGGACCGGGACCGGGACCTCAGGAGGGTTCGACGAGCACCCGTAGGGTCTGAAAGCTCGGGTCGGCGGCCCCGTGGAGGCGAGCCCCGACCCCGGTCAGGGTCCGCAGGTAGGCGACCACTTCGGCGGTGACCCGCTCGCCCGGCAGCAGCGACGGCACCCCGGGCGGATAGCCGGCGATCGACTCACACGAGATCCGCCCGACCGCGTCGTCGACCGGCACCGTCTCCCCCTCCCCGAGGAAGGCATCGCGGATCGGGACGGCGGTCTGGTGCTCGTGCTGGGCCGGCAGCCGGACGAGGGCAGGACCGTGTCCGGACCGCGCGCTGCGCCTCACCGTTTCAGCGAAATCATGGGTGAAGCGCTCCAGCGGCTCGACCGGCTGCCCCATCCCGAGGACGAGCACGAGCGTAGCGTGGGTGGCCAGCTCGACGTGGATGTCGTAGGTGGCCCGCAGCTCGGCGGCGAGCTCGTACCCGGTGCAGCCGGTGCCACGCACGTCGATCACGATCCGCAGTGGGTCCCATCCCGCCACCCCAGGCCGGCCGACCATCTCCTGGCCGACCACGGAGCACCCGGGGATCTCATTCAGCTCGGCGCGCGCCCGGGCCGAGGCGGTCAGGGTCCGGTCCAGCAGCGCCTCGCCGTGGATCGCGAGCTGGCGACGTGCGCTGTCCAGGGAGGCCAGCAGCAGTGAGTTGGGGCTCGTGGAGCGCACCAGGCGGATGCAGCGGGCCACCTGATCGGGATTGATCCGGGACTCGATCCCATCCCGCCCGACATGGAGCATCGCCGACTGGGTGAGGCTGCCGACGATCTTGTGCGTCGAGGTCAGCACCGCGTCGGCGCCGGCGGCCACGGGTGACTCCGGCAGGATGGGGTGAAAGCCGAAGTGCGAACCCCACGAGCAATCGACGACGAGCGCCACCCCGGCCGCGTGGGCGACTTCGGCGCAGCCGCGGACGTCGGCCGCCATCCCGTAATACGTCGGCGAAACGATGAACGCGGCCGAGATGCCGGGCGACCGGGCGAGCGCCGCCGCCAGCGCCGCCGGGGTGACGCCATTGGCCATACCCAGCTCCTGGTCGAACTCGGGGTTGACGAAGCTCGCCATGCCGCCGCTCAGCACGAGCCCGTCGACGACGCTGGCGTGCGAATTACGCTGGACGAGCACGTGGCGCCCCGGCGTCGCCAGAGCGAGGCAGAGCGCGTGGTTGCCCTGCGTGGCGCCGTTGGTGAGAAACCAGGTCTGGCGGGCACCGTAGGCGGCGGCGGCCAGCTGCTCGGCACGCTCGTACGGCGTCGGGCTGGGCCCGGTGTCGATCCCCTCGATGTCCTGACAGATGTCCAGCGCCAGAGCCCGTTCGCCCATCGCGCTGCGCAGGCCCGGGTCGGCCCCGGGGCCGCCCTTGTGGCCGGGCACGTGAAAACGAACCGAGCCCCGGAAGCCGTAGGAGACCAGCGCCTCCAGGTAGGGCGCGGTGGGCAGGGAGCGCGGAGTCTGGGTCATTTGGCTGCCTGGAGCAGGTAGGCACGGATGAAGCCGTCCAGGTCACCGTCCAGCGTACGGTTCACGTCTCCCATCTCGTACCCGGTGCGATGGTCCTTGACCATCGTGTACGGGTGCAGCACGTAGGACCGGATCTGAGACCCGAAGTTGACGTCCTGGGCCTCCCCTCGCTCGCGCGCGATCTCCTCGCGGCGCTTGCGCTCCTCCAGCTCGACCAGCCTGGAGCGGAGCATCGCCATCGCCGTGGCCTTGTTGGAGGATTGCGAGCGTTCGTTCTGGCATTGGACGACGACCCCGCTTGGCTTGTGGGTGATCCGCACCGCGGAGTCGGTCTTGTTGACATGCTGACCGCCGGCGCCGCTGGCCCGGTAGGTATCGATCTGCAGATCATCGTCATCGATCTCGACCTCGGCCGTCGCCTCGACGACCGGCGAGACCTCGACGCCGGCAAAGCTCGTCTGGCGGCGGTTGGCCGAATCAAATGGAGACAGGCGCACGAGCCGGTGGACCCCCTTCTCCGAGCCGTACAGCCCGTAGGCGTTCTCGCCCTTGGCCCGGAACGTGGCGGATTTGATCCCGGCCTCCTCGCCGGGTGATGCCTCGAGCAGATCGACCCCGAAGCCCCGCTTCTCGGCCCAGCGCATCTCCATGCGCAGGACCATCTCCGCCCAGTCCTGGGCGTCGGTGCCGCCGGCACCCGCGTTGACGGTGACGAGGGCGTCACCGGCGTCGTACCGGCCGGAGAACAGGCGCTCCTCCTCCAGTGTGGCAAGCCGCTCCTGAACACCGGAGACCTGATCCTCGAGCTCGGCCGCCATCTCCGGGTCGTCCTCAGCCAGCTCGGCCAGCGGCTCGAGGTCATCCACGTCGCGCTGCAGCTCCCGGAACACGGCGAGCTTTCGGCTGGCCCGCGCATGCTCGGCGCTTACCTGCGCGGCGCGCTCCTGGTTGTCCCAGAAGCCGGTCGCTCCCATCTCGCCTTCGAGCGCGGTGGCGCGCTGCTCCAGTTCAGCGGGGTCAAAGATAATCCGCCAGCAGCGTGAGCTGCTCGCGGATTGCCGCAAGACGCTGGGGAAGCGGCTCTGAGGGAGCGGAGGCCATCGGCGCCTACCGTAGCAGCCGTCAGATCGCCCGCTTGGCGAAGCGGTCCTCCGGGTAAACGCCATTGCGTCAACGCCTTGAGGGAGGAAACGACGTGTACAAGCAGGTGCTCGACCCGGTCTCGCACTCGCTGGGTTTCACATCGATTTTCGCGGTGCTGCCCCTGGTGGCGTTGTTCCTGCTGCTCGGCGCGCTCAGACTCAAGGCGCACACCGCGGCGCTGCTGTCCCTGCTGGTGGCGATCCTCGTGGCGGTCATCGTCTACAGCATGCCGGTGGGCCAGGCCGCGGACTCGGCGCTCGAGGGGGCTGCCTTCGGCTTCTGGCCGATCATGTGGATTGTCATCAACGCCCTGTGGATCTTCAACCTGACCGAGGCGACGGGCCACTTTGCGGTGCTGCGCCGCGCCTTCGGGGCGGTGTCACAGGACGCCCGGGTGCAGGTGGTGGTGATCGCCTTCTGCTTCGGAGCTCTGCTTGAGGCGCTGGCCGGGTTCGGCACGCCCGTGGCGATCTGCGGAATCATGCTCGTCGGGCTCGGCCTGCCGCCGTTGCAGGCTGCCGCGGTGTGCCTGATCGCCGACACCGCGCCGGTCGCCTTCGGGGCGATCGCCATCCCGATCACCACACTTGGCGAGGTGACGGGTCTGCCCGCGCACAACCTCGCGCAGATGGTCGGTCGCCAGACGCCGTTTCTTGCCGTGATCGTGCCCTTCGTGCTCATCTTCGTCACCGACGGGCGCCGCGGACTGCGCCAGGCCTGGCCGGCCGCTCTGATCGCGGGGGTGAGCTTCGGGATCGCGCAGTTCGCGATGTCCAATTACGTCAACTACCAGCTGACCGACATCATCGCCGCGCTGGTGTCCGCCGCTGCGGTGGTCGCGCTGAGTCAGGTCTGGACGCCGGCCGCGGGCGAGGTCAGTGGGACCGAGCTCGGCGGCACCGACACGCGGCCGGCGATCGCCGGCGCCGCCACCCACCAGCCCGAGATGGAACGACGGGTGCGCGCCGATGAGGGGCAGCCGCTGACGCGCCGGGACATGATCGAGGCCTTTCTGCCCTACGTGATCATCACCATCGTGCTCGGTGTGATCAGCCTCAACAGCGTCGTCAAGACGCTGACCACGGCGACCACGAAGTTCGCGTGGCCGGGCCTGCACATCCTCGGCGCGACCGGCAAGCCGCCCAAGAGCGAGATGTTCAAGCTGGATTGGCTCACCGCCGCGGGCACCGGTCTGCTCATCGCCGGCCTGATCACCGTCCTCGTGTTGCGGGTCGGCCCCGGGCTGGCAGTCCGGACTTACTTCAGAACGCTGAATCAGATCAAATGGGCGCTGCTCACCGTCTGCTCGGTGCTGGCCCTCGCCTACGTGATGAACTTCTCCGGTCAGACGGTCACGCTCGGCACCTGGGCGGCGGGCGCGGGCGGCTTCTTCGCGTTCCTGTCACCGCTCATCGGCTGGTTCGGGACCGCCGTCACCGGCTCGGACACGTCGACCAACTCGTTGTTCGGCGCGCTGCAGGTGGCGGCTGCCAAACACGCGGGTCTGTCCCCGACGTTGCTGGCGGGCGCCAACAGCTCGGGCGGAGTGCTGGCCAAGATGGTCTCACCGCAGAACCTGGCCATCGGTGCGGCCGCGGTCGGCCTGGGCGGCCGCGAGGGTGACATCTTCCGCCGCGTGGTCGGCTGGAGCGTGGGGCTCGTGCTGATCCTCGCCGTGTTCGTCTACCTGCAGTCGACCTCGGTGCTGTCCTGGATGGTGCCGTAGACGCCCGAGCGTGCGACGCTCCCCTTCGCGGCTACACCGCGGAGGGGAGCAGCTCGGCGTTCTCGTCCTCGGGCGGGTAGCCGTAGACGTGCACGAGCAGGTCGGTATCGCCGTGGTTGGCGCTCTGCAACGGCGTGCCCGGCGCCACGTGGATGATCCCGCCGACCTCGACATCGTGGCGCGCGGGCGGCTCGCCCAGATACATCGTCAGCGTGCCGACAACCGGGACGAACGTCTCCTCCTGGTCGCGGTGGCGGTGGCGGCGACCCGTGGCCCCCGGCTCATAGCGCCACAGGTTGGCCCGCGTGTGCTCCAGGCCGGCCAACTCGCTGAGTTCGGCCACGTGCCGCGCCGGCTCGCCGGCCTCGTGGGGCCGGGTGATCCAGGCGAGCTGATCACGGGCCAGGACGGTGAAGGTCATACCGGCCAGCCTACGAGAGGCCGCCTCACCTCGCCCGGCCACGGCGCGCGATTTCTTCCCACGATCCACGCGGTCACCACGACCTTGGGTGATCGTGGTCGCCGAGGACGGCAAACCGAGCACGGCGCTCGCGGGGGTCCGGGCCGGTGGAAGAAGTCATCGCGCGGCAGGCCACGCCATGCGGCGGCTTCGTGTAGGGCAGGCAACCCAGGTGCCGGACCGGCGCGGGATCAGTCCAGATACTCGTAGGCGATCAGCGTCAGGAACTCCTCGAGCTCCTCCGAGAGGGCGACGCGCTCGAACACCTCGCGGGTGCGTTCGGGCTGACCCTGCTTCCAGACCTCGTCGCCGACCTCGGCGTGGATCTTGTCCATCTCCTCGTCGAGCACCTGCCGGACCAGCTCGGCGGTGACCGTCCGCCCGTCCTGCAGCGCGGCGCCGTGATGAATCCACTGCCAGATCTGTGAGCGACTGATCTCGGCCGTGGCTGCGTCCTCCATCAGCGAATTGATCGCCGCCGCGCCGCGGCCGCCCAGCCAGAAGGAGATGTACTGAAAGCCAACGTTGACGTCGGTGCGCAGCCCCGCCTCGGTGATCGTTCCGGGCGTGGCCGCCAGGTCGAGCAGCTGTGCGGCACCGACTGACACCTCGGGCTGGGTGGACAGCTGGTTGGGCCGGCCGCCCAGCCCCGCCTGGAATACCTCACGGGCGACGGGCACGAGGTCGGGGTGGGCGACCCAGGTGCCGTCGTAGCCGAGGTCGACCTCGCGCTGCTTGTCGGCCCGGACGCCTTCCAGGGCCTTGGCGTTGGCCTCCTCGTCGCGTCGGGACGGGATCAGCGCGGCCATGCCCCCCATCGCGTGGGCGCCATGGCGATGGCAGGTGGCGGCCAGCAGTTGGGCGTAGGCGCGCATGAACGGCACCGTCATCGTCACGTCGCTGCGGTCGGGCAGCACCATCTCGCGCCGCTCGGGAAAGCACTTGACGGCCGAGAAGATGTAGTCCCAGCGCCCGGCGTTGAGCCCGGCGGAGTGCTCGCGCAGTTCGTAGAGGATCTCCTCCATCTCAAACGCTGCCGGCAGGGTCTCGATCAGTACCGTCGCCTTGACCGTGCCCGGAGCGATGCGCAGCCGCTGCTCGGCGTAGCTGAACACGTCGTTCCACAGTCGCGCCTCGAGGTGGGACTCCATCTTGGGCAGGTAGAAATACGGTGCGGTGCCCCGGGCCAGCAGCCGTGGCGCGCAGTGAAAGAAGTACATGCCGAAGTCGAACAGCGATCCCGACACCGGCTCGCCATCGGCCAGCAGATGGCGCTCGGGCAGGTGCCAGCCCCGGGGCCGCACGAGCAGGGTCGCCGGATCCTCGACGAGCTCGTAGTGGCGTCCGTCAGAGCCGTCGTAGGTGATCGTGCCCTCGATCGCGTCACGAAGGTTGCTGTGGCCCTCGATCATGTTGCGCCAGCTCGGGGCACTGGCGTCCTCGAAGTCGGCCATGAACCCGTCAGCGCCGGAGTTGAGCGCGTTGATGACCATCTTGCGCTCGGTCGGCCCGGTGATCTCCACCCAGCGCTGGGCGAGGTCCGC